>JADYYF010000215.1 GCA_020853795.1 Candidatus Zixiibacteriota bacterium | reverse complement strand
CTTTCGGCGTCCGTAATGAATGACAGGTTGTCGTTTTCATCATCTAGTTCCATTTTCAAGCTGCCCCAGCCGATACCGAAGCCGATGTAGAAGCCCGTATGCGTCGCGGGCTTCAGCCCGGCAAAGGTGGGTGCGGCGAACAGCGCAATCAACAGGGCAATTGAGGTAACTTGAAGGCGAGAGTTCATAAATTCCTCCGAGTGAATTTGGATCGTATGTTGTGATTCAAGGAAGCGATTTGAGCGGTAATCGCAAGTGGGAAGATCGCAGTTCTGCAGACGTTGAGCCAAAACGTGATCGCATCCTCGCGGTAGGGACTTGAACGAAGGATTGAGATTCCTTCGCTCCGCCTCCCTCCATGGCATCGGCCCCACCCTTCGCTGGCGCTGCAGGTGGGCTACCGGGTCGCGATGATCAAGGCCTTTGCTGAGTTGGCGTCACCAGTACCATCCAACGTCTATGCTGAGCGCAATCTGGTAGTAGGACTCCGGATCCATGTTTACGTAGTCCCCCCGCAGCGTCGGAAGGATCGAAAACGTCTGCGACGTAGAAATGTCGAAACCAATTGCTGCGTGCGCGGCAAGGCCACCAGCTTGGACTGAACTATTCCAGGGACCGAATTCTCTCCGTTCATACTGAACGGAACCGAACCCAAGACCGCCTCGGAGGAAGATAGACGAGCTGGGGTAAAAGGTAAGCGCGACCACGGAACTCGTGTATTGCCAATACCTGTTGGAGACTCGAAACAGCGACGCCGCTGATTCTGAGCCGATCAGGAGATTGGGTCTGACAATGAATCCTGTGCGCATCGAAATTGCGAACGCACCCTCGGCATCAGGCTCTGTGCCCCAGTAGTCTTGGCTAAGCTGAGATGAGGCGGCACCGACGCCAAAGCCCAGATAGACTCCTTTTGGCTTTGTGTTTTCAAATCGCTTTGCGCCGAAGCTGACCGAGACGGAGGCCATCATAATGACAAGTGAAACCCAAACAATCCTTTTCATGCGTGCTCCTCTTTCGAAGAAGTATCGTTATACTGAGAATCAATCTATGATCTGAGAACGAAGAGAGCAAGCGCGATGTTGACTTCCGTGGGTACCGGGCTTGCCTGCCCGGCATTGTAGCTTCGAGCGACAGCGGGTTGGCAGACCCAACCCCTACGGGCGCTGGAATCGACCTAGCGAGCGCAGAGTCAGGCCAGCAACGAATTCAAGCGATGGATGTGACTGATTTGAGCGCCTGCTCAAGCAACAGCGCCGCATTCCGCTTCCCCTCGCGCCCGACCTCAATCTCCGGACCGACGCACGACGGGCAACCGGTCTGACAAGGGCAATCCTTGATCAACTGGATGGCGGCCGAGAAGATCTCCGGCGCCACGCGGAAGATCTTCTGCGCATACCCGACACCGCCGGGCACTGACTCGTAGATGTAGATCGTTGGCCTCTCCGTAAAAGCAGACTTAACTTGCGAAATCGAGCGCAGGTCGCGCGAGTCGCACATCAAATACAGCGGCGCGACAATGCCAAGCACATTGGCAACCCCGCGCAATGCCGCACCCAGATTGGCGCGACCGAATCCCAGCTGCTCGCCGATCTCTTCATCGTATTCGTGCCAGAAAGAGGTCGTATGCATCTCAATCTCCGGCAGCGCGAGCTTGCCCGACCCGACGTTCTCGTGCGTCTCGAATTTGATCTTCTTGAACAGCACCGTCACGTTCGTGATCGAGACCTCGCCCCAATTCGTTGCGCCGGCAGTGTCATTGACTTCGATAACTTTCAGATCGGCCTTGGTCTCGGCGTCCGTGTAGTAGTCGACTTTGTCCTCCTTGACATAGGCCTTCTTGCCCTCCCAATCGAGCTGCTCTACTTGATACTGATTGCCGAGGTGAATATAAATCGCCTCGGGATGCAACAGCATCGGCGCCGAAAAATAGTCAACCTCGCCGATCACGCGGTTGTTATCGGAGGTGTTCAGGATCACGAAGTTGTCCGGCGAGGCAGAACGCAGCGAGACCTCGGTCGCCGGATAAATCTCCGACGACCAGTGCCAGCGATTGGCCGAAAAGTGCAGCACGCCGCGGCTCTGAAGATAATCGAGAATTTCCGCCGTCGTCTGCACCCCCATGACCTCTTCCTGATGAAACGGCAGCTCAAAGGCGCCGCATTTCAAGTGCGAAGTCAGAATGACGAAATTGTTCGGATCAATGACACCCATCTCGGGCGGCGCTTCGAAGAAGTATTCAGGGTGCGAAACGACATATTGATTCAGCGCCGAGCTCGAGGCGATCATGATCGAGACACTCACTGTGTTCTTGCGGCCGGCGCGACCAGACTGCTGGCGGGTCGAGGCAATCGTGCCGGGATAGCCGCAAATAATCGACACATCGAGCGAGCCGATGTCGATGCCGAGTTCAAGGGCGTTGGTTGAAACGACCGCCGTGATCTCGCCCTGGCGTAGCGCGCGTTCGATCTCGCGGCGTTCATTCGGCAAGTAGCCGCCGCGGTAGCCCTCAATGCGCACCCCGGGGCAGTCGCGCCGCAGATACGTCAACAGCAACTCGACATTCAGTCGGTAGGGAACGAAGATGATGCTCTGGACGCGATTGCCGATGAAGCGTTGCGCCACGCGCCCGGCCTCCAGCAGCGATGACTTGCGAATCCCCAGTTGCTGATTGATCACCGGCGGGTTGTAGAAAATGAAATGCTTTTCTCCGGCGGGTGAGCCGTTCTTGGAGACTAATTCCATCGGCCGGCCGGTGAGTTGTTCCGCCAGTTCCTTGGGATTGCGGATCGTTGCGGAACAGCAAATGAACTGCGGACTGGAGCCATAGAACTTGCAGATGCGCTCGAGCCGGCGCAGAACATTGGCCAGATGCGAGCCGAACACCCCGCGATAAGTGTGCACCTCATCGATGACAATATACTTGAGATTCTCGAACAGCTTGATCCACTTGGTGTGATGCGGCAACACGCCGGAATGAAGCATATCCGGGTTGGTGACGACGATATGCCCGGCCTTGCGCACCTTGCGTCGCACCTCGGCCGGTGTGTCGCCGTCAAATGTGTACGTATTGATCTCAATGCCCAGCGCGTCGATCACCTGCTGCAATTCGACCATCTGATCCTGCGACAACGCCTTGGTCGGGAACAGGTACAGCGCGCGAGTTTCCGGCTCGGCGATCATCCGCGATAGGATCGGCAGATTGTACGACAGCGTCTTGCCCGAGGCCGTCGGCGTGACGACCGTCACGTGTTTCCCGTTCCGTGCGTACTCGTAGACCTGCGCCTGATGCGAATAAAGCCGGTGAATCCCGCGCTTCTCCAGCACGGCGCGCAGGTTCGCCGGCACTGAAGCCGGGAAGTCGACATATTCGCCGGCGCGCGGCGGGACGACCTGCCACTGGGTGATGTTGTCCATGAAGCTGCGGTCGGAACGCAATTGGTCGAGAACCTGGGCGACCGACAGCATGCTACATCACCTTCATGTAGGTGCGCTTACAGATGTCGCAGAATTTTTCGCTCTTCTGGTCGATGTCGAACATCTCGTTCGAGTTGAACATGACGCACTTGGGATTGCGGCACTGGGGGATCGAAAACAAGATGCCGACCACCCGCGTGGCTTCCTTGACCAGGCGGTGATAGATCAGTTTCTCGTCATCCGGCAAGCCGTAAAACTGCTGCTTGAGTTGATAGAGCGAGACCAGGCCGGTGCCGCCGATGTCGTCGGCTTCCGACACCAGGACGTGATGGCGGGTGTTGTAGATATCGTCTTCGATGACGCCGATAATCTTCTCTTTGTCGCTGGCCTTGAGCAGTTCGAGCTTCTGCAAAATCATCGTGGAGAAATACTGCCCCTTGATCACATCATACGCTTCGTTGGGAATCTTGATCCCCTGCAGGATATCGACGCTGTGGCCGAAGCGACTCGACAGCGCCGTCGACAGCTTGTTGATCTGGAAATAATCGACGTCCCCGAGCGGGACGATCACGATTTTGGCGCGATACCGTTTCATGACTTCTCAAAGAAGCGCGAGGTTGATCCGTCGGGCGAAATCTTGATGCGCATCGGTGCGGCACAGCGCGGGCACCAGCCGACAAAGGCCGTGCCTTGCTTGTTCATGTAGATTCGACTGTAGACCTTGCAGCACTTGAACATCACACCCAGGTAGGGTCGTTCTTCGCGTTTCTCGTTCATTGTTCTCACAACCGTGCCAGCACCAAGCGCGGTCTTTCCGGCGGCGCCGGCGTAATCCGGATGCAGGTCAGGAACTTCTCTTCAAAATCGGCCAGTTTCGCCGATCGGGACGCGTAACCTGTCGCTAAGGGCTGACCGGCTGAAACCTGACCGCCGATCTTGGCGTGCAGTTCAATTCCGGCCAGATAGTCGATCTTGTCGGCTACCGCGCGGCGACCGGCGCCGAGTTTGACTGCCAGAAATCCCAGGCGACCGGCATCCAACGCACTAATATACCCGCTTGCGGGGCTTTCAACAACGACCTTGTGCGCGCGCTCTTGCCGCTGTTCGGCACGCTCCAGCGTCTTCGTATCTCCGCCGCAGGCTTTGACATAGCGGCAAAACGACTCATACGACTCGCCCGATCGCAACTGCTCACTCATGCCGCCCTGTATCGAACATGCCGAGTCGCTCAGCCCGGCAACCTTGAGCATCTGAGAGCTCAGTTCCAACGTCAGCGCTACCGTGTCGGCAGGTCCGCCACCCTTCAGCACCTCGACGGTCTCGATCACTTCCAGCCAGTTGCCGATCATCCGCCCGGTGGGTTGATCCATATTGGTGATCACCGCGCGCGCCGGTAGGGAATGGGCGCGGGCGACTTCCACCAACGCTTTCGCCAACGCCAGCGCATCTTCCTGCTTCTTCATGAATGCACCGGCACCCGACTTGACGTCGAATACGATCCCATCCGACTTCAGCGCCAGCTTCTTCGACATGATACTCGCGACAATCAGCGGAATCGATTCCACTGTACCGGTGGCGTCACGGAGGGCATAGATCTTCTTGTCGGCCGGCGCGATCCTCGCCGTCTGACCGGTGATGGCGAAGCGATGCCTCTTCAAGAGCCGGCCGAAGGTGGCGGGCGAGTGAAATACCTTCATCCCGGGGATCGCCTCCAGCTTGTCCAGCGTCCCGCCAGTGTGGCCGAGACCGCGACCTGAAAACATGCCGACGGCAATCCCGCAGTCGGCCAAAATCGGCGACAGCGTTAGCGAGAGTTTGTCGCCGACTCCCCCTGTCGAATGTTTGTCGATCAACGGTCGGTCGAGGCCTTTAACCGCTACCGTCGTGCCCGACTTGAGCATCGCCGCCGTAAGCGCCGAAGTCTCTTCCGGCGAAAGTCCGCGAATAAATGCCGCCATCAAGAATGCCGACATCTGGTAGTCGGTCACCTTCGTGCGCGTGTACTGCTCAACCAACCACTGGATTTCGGAGGCCTGGAGTTCGCCGCCGTCGCGCTTAACGGCGATCAATTCGTAAAGCGTCTTCATTTGCGGTTGCGCAACTCCTGCAGTATGGCGACGCCGGACGATGTGCCAATACGTGACGCGCCGGCTTCGATCATGCTCAAGGCTTGCTGCAGTGTGCGGATGCCGCCCGACGCTTTCACGCCGACCCGCCCGCCGACTGTCTCGAAGAGCAGCGCAACGTCCGCAGCGGTCGCCTGCCCGAACATCCCGGTCGACGTCTTGACGAAATCGACGCCGCAATCGGCGGCAATCGTGGCAGCAGCGACTTTTTCGTCGT
>JADYYF010000214.1 GCA_020853795.1 Candidatus Zixiibacteriota bacterium | reverse complement strand
TTTCGCGTGAGTAGTAGACGCTGATGGTGCCGATGACTTCGTCGAAGACCTTGAGTGGTACTGTCTGCGCCCACGGAGTCTCGCGCAGACCGGAGGTCGTGAAGGTGGAGTCCTCAAGGATGATGCGGGACTGACAAATGTCGGGGTATTGCCAGCCGGGAGGGATCGATTCAATGATGCCCATGCACACCTGATCGAGCGTGACACCGGGTTTGTTGAGCCACTCCTCGATGCGGTAGAGGCAGTTGAGTTCCTTGGCGCGTTCACGCAGGAACCAGAGCAGTTTGTCGGAAGTGGGTTTCGGATCGGTCATATCGTTATCACCCCGCGCCCGCGGCGGCCGTCAATCTTCACGCGCAACGGTGAAGCGAGTTTAACGTAGCGCACGAATGCACTGTCAATGACGGTGTGCTGTGCGCGCAGCCACTCCCAATTTATCGGATATTTTGCAGTGTGCGGTACCGAAAAATAGCCAACTTGTGAACTGATCACGTTATGGAAGAAGTGCGAGCCCTGGGACATTTCGACGTGCATCTCCGGCAGAGAGGTCTCGATAATGACCTTGGCATCGGAGATTTGCCACCATTGCACCGGGATCCCGGCGGGCGGGTCGGTGGTGCCAAGGCGGCCGAAGACGACCAGTAGGTAAGGGTGTCCCTCCAGCGCCAACCGGTGGTTGATGGTTTCCAACTCAGAGGCAATCAGATAGGACTCCTTGTCGGTGAACAACTTGGGGTGCATGAAGACGACATCGCGGATGGTGTTGACGAAGCCGTTGCCGAGGACCCGCTCCGAAGCTGCAATCACCTCCGGCGCGGCCATTTCCGCCTCCTCAACATCGACACGAGTGTGGGAGACAAACATCGGCCGCACCTGCAAAATCCAGAATTTGGCCGCCTGGTCGGAGTGATTGATGGTCAGGGCAAACTCCATTTCGACTTCATGGCCGACAGCTTCCTCACAGAGTCGTAACAGGTAACGGATCATGTCGTTGATCGGGATGTCGGTGACTTTAAGAAGCGGGGCAAACGTCACAATCCGGGGACCATTGCCGGTCAGACCGGTGACAATGCGGTCATTGTCGGCTTGATAAGTAGAAGCGACAAAGGCGAGTGTGCCATGATCCTCTGCCTCGGCGATGTCGCATTGGACCAGATACTCAGTTTCCTCCAGCGGGTCGTGAGGCACCTTCCCGAGAGTGATCGCCCAGAACTTGGTTTGCGTACCCTGAATCATCTCGCGGATGGTCTTGTACGGCGGATTGGCGCGCGGAAAGGCCGGTGAGTAGGTCCAGCAGACGCCCCCGTCGACAACAGTCTTGCCAAGGCCGAGGGCGAGGCTGACGATGCCGTCTTCCGGCTTGGCGTTACCGGAGCGGTAGAAGTTGTAGGAGCGGACAACGCCGGAGACCACGGGATAAAAGCGCTCATCACGCCGTTCACCGGCAACTTTTTGAATGATGACCGCCATCTTCTCGTTGCGGGGATTCTGCTTAGTGGTCTTGATATAATTCTTGGCATCGCGAAAGAAGGTCGAGGCAAAGACGTACTTAATTGCCTCCGTCAAAGCGCGAAAGCGGTAATCGGGGTCGTCCTGGTTGTTCGGAATCATCTTCGTGCGATAAACACCGGCAAAGGGTTCGTGCAGGGCGTCTTCGAACAGGCTCGATGAGCGGATCGCGAGCGGGCTGTGAACCTTTTCGGCCAGCGCACGCAGATCGCCGACAATGCGCGCCGGCAGGCTGGCTTCGACAAACGCGTGCGTAATCTGGTCGTCACGGATGTCATCGCGCATGGCCAATTCATAAAGACGGTTTTCGGCCATAAACTCGTCAAAAACTGTGGTAGTGAGGATTGTCAGCGTAGGCAGATTGACGCCGAGATTGGGAAATCGAGCGGCGTCCACGTGCGGCACGACGGCGTCCTTGACGAAAGCCAGTCCCTGCGCTTTGCCGCCGATGGCGCCGGAACCAATGACGGAAATCGTCCCGGAGGAGTCAAAAGTCTTGCGATCAAAAGGGGTGAGGGCGTCGCCGTGCGGGGAAGTTGTGTCGTCGTTCATCGACCACAAGATACACAAAAGTATGGATGCCGCCGCAGCAAATTGCGGCGCGGTGCCGCGGGAAATTGGCGCTTCTGTTGAGACGAACGCGGCACTATATTCGACCGATCAATGAAGGCATCACTTCGCAACTTTCGCTGGCAACTGCACTGGTGGATTCTGGCGGGTCTGACCGCGGGAATCCTCGGGGGCATCGCTGTCAACCTCTGGCTGGGGGGAAATGATGAGCGGATTGGGTGGTTGATCCGCAACCTCACCGAACCGGTCGGTCAGTTGTTTTTGCGGCTTCTGCTGATGATCGTGGTGCCGCTGGTGTTTTCGTCGCTGGTGGCGGGAATCGCCGGAATCGGGGATATCCGGACACTCGGGCGGGTGGGGTTGAAGTGCCTGGTCTATACCCTGCTGATCTCGGCCATTTCGGTGGTGATTGGGATTGGCTTGGCGAATACGATCCGCCCCGGCGAGCGGGTTGATCCAGCGACGGCGCAAGCGCTGCAGGAGCGCTTTGGCGGCGATGCCAGCCGGCGGGTGGAAGCTGCCCAGACGGCGATCAAGGATGAGTCGCCGTTCCAGCAGGTGGTTAAGACCCTCGTTCCGGCAAACCCGATCGCAGCGGTGGCCTCCGATCCGCCAAATCTTCTGCACATGATGTTCTTCGCACTCATTATTGGCATCGCCATCACGCTGGTGCCGGCCGAGGCGGCTGCGCCGGTGGTACGACTGAGCGAATCATTGTTCAAGGTCTGCTCGCGGGTGATCGACATCGTAATGCTGTTTGCACCCGTGGCCGTGGCGTGCCTGGTCTTCAACACGATCGCGCGTTTCGGGCTCGATCTGTTGCAGGCGCTGAGCTGGTTTATCCTGACGGTCCTGCTGGGATTGTCGATCCACATGTTTGTGGTCTATTCGCTGTCAGTTCGTTTCTTATCGCGAATTTCGCCGCTGTTGTTCTTCGAGCGCGTGCGCACCGTCATGTTGACGGCATTTTCGACATCGTCCTCAAATGCCACGCTGCCGACGACGATCCGGGTGACCGAAGCTAATCTCGGCGTACCGCGCCAGATCAACAATTTCGTGCTGACGATCGGCGCGACGGCGAATCAAAACGGTACAGCGCTGTATGAAGGGGTCAGCGTGCTGTTTTTAGCGCAACTGGCGGGAGTCGACTTGTCACTCGGACAGCAGATTATGGTGGCCTACCTGGCGATTCTGGGTGGCGTCGGCACAGCAGGAGTACCGGCGGCCTCAATCCCCTTCATTATTGTTGTGCTGGTTTCAATCGGGGTGAATCCGGGCTTGATCGCAGCGATTCTCGGCGTCGATCGGTTCCTCGATATGTGCCGCACGACGTTGAATGTGACCGGCGATATCACGGCGGCGACATACGTTGCGCGTTCAGAGAGGAAGCTGAAGGTGCCGGCGGCGTCGGCGGATCTGCTGTAGCGGTGCAATCGCAAGCACAAAAAAGAGATGAGCCATTGCCGGCTCATCTCTGTTGACCCACTGCAGTGTAAGCTTACACCCAACCGCGGTCGCGGCAGGCTTGGGCCACGCGACTGACAGCAATCATATAGGCCGCGTCGCGCATATAGAGTTTCTTCTTCTTGGCCAGATCGCAGACATCGGAGAATGCCGAGGTCATCTTGACGTCGAGCTTGCCAAGGACCTCATCCTTCTCCCAGTAGTAGTTCATGTTGCTCTGCACCTGTTCAAAGTAGCTGCAGGTTACACCGCCGGCGTTGGCGAGGAAGTCGGGGATCAGGAAGATACCGCGCGATTCCAACACCTTGTCGGCTTCCGGCGTAGTCGGGCCATTGGCGCCTTCGGCTACAATCCGCACCTTCTTCGACACTTTCTTGACGGTTTCGGCGGTTACCTGGTTCTCGATCGCCGCGGGTACGAGGATATCAACATCCTGCTCAATCCAGGCATCACCCGGCAATATCTCGTAGCCGAGGTCTTTCGCCTTGGTCTTGTCGACGCCGCCGAAGCGGTCGGTGATACCGATCAGTTCCTCGAAGGTGATACCCGACATCTTGCGATACGTGTACGAGATCTGGTCTTTCTGATCCCAACAGGAGACGCAGATCGGCTTACCGCCCATACGCTGGTAGAGCTGAAGAGCGTACTGGGAAACATTGCCGAAGCCCTGGAATGCCGCCGTAGTATTCTCCGGCTTCATGTTCAGCTCCTTAAGGGCTTCGCGGACGGTGTAGATGACGCCATAGCCAGTGGCTTCGGTACGTCCGAGTGAGCCGCCCATGCCGACCGGCTTGCCGGTAATCAGACCGGGGCTCTTTTCGCCGGTGATGTGTTCGTATTCATCAAGCATCCACAGCATGTGCTGGGCGTTCGTCATGACATCGGGAGCAGGCACGTCGGCCAGCGGACCGACATTACGCCACAATTGACGAATCCAGCCGCGGCAGATTTGTTCTTGTTCGCGCTGGCTGAGGTTATGCGGATCACAGATCACGCCGCCCTTACCGCCACCGAGCGGGATATTAACGACCGAGCATTTCCAGGTCATCCACATCGCCAGAGCGCGGACGGTGTCGACGGTCTCGTGGGGGTGGAAGCGAATCCCGCCTTTGCTGGGTCCGCGCGCATCGTTGTGCTGGACACGGAAGCCGCGGAAGATTTTGACCTTGCCGTCATCCATGTGCACCGGGATGCTGAAATGATACTCGCGCAGCGGTTCTCTGAGCAGGCCGCGCGTGCCTTCGTCGAGGTTCAGGAAGTCAGCCGCTTTGTCAAACTGCTGCTGCGCCATCGCAAAGGCGTTGAACGAATCGCTCTTCATGAAGAATTCTCCCTTCCGTGTATCTCACGGCAGAAATAAATCGGGTGGGTGACCGGCCTTAGTTAAGCTGCAGTCAGTCCCGCCCACAAAAAAAGCCGCTGCTGTCGACTATGTCTGGCATCTAATCGCGCGGCTCGTTGTCTCTCCTAAAGGGGCGAGGAACTCATGCTCCTCGCCGACGGTTGCCAAATTAGAGAAACAAGAGTACCAAGTCAAGGATTTGCAGCCGTATAAGCGAAAATTTAGTGAAAGATTTCACATTCCATTGAGGAGAGGTCATAAGTGACAAAAATAGTCGTGCCATAGTCAACTTGTTTTTAAATAAGCACTTACCGGGGAGCTGTTCAACGAAATTGCGGAATCGATCTTGACTGCGTAAGAAGAATACTGCTTATAGCCGAGGGGACCGATGGAAATAAGATGACTCGAATCGTCTTCGTATCCGACCTGCATGTTGACTCTTCAGTAGCTAATCGAGAGTTCGTTCCAGCATTGCGAGACGCTGTGCTTGCCGCTTCTCCCGATGTCTTCATGATGGGCGGGGACATCGCCGGAAATCTGGAGGATTTCAATTGGACTTTGCGTCAGTTTGCCAATTTGCCGGCACTCAAAGTTATGGTACCCGGGAACCATGATATCTGGATCGAGTCGAAGCGAGCGCTTCTGACGGGACTCGATTCTGGTGGGAAGTACAATGTTCATCTGCCGAAAATCGCTGAGGCCAACGGCTTCGTGATGCTCCACGACCGCCCGGTTGCTGTCGGGGAAATTGCCATCGCCGGGTGCATGGGCTGGTACGATTATTCCTACCGCAACGCCGACTTGGACACAACCGCGACTCTGACAGATTACGCTCGCGGAGTCTGGACGAACCCGCGAACCGGACAGCCGCACATGTGGAACGACATGCAGAACGTCTGGTGGCTCAAGGATCTGCATGAGCCGGCGCAGGGATTGAGCCGGGCCGGATTGTGCCGGAGCGATGCCGAGATTACGGCATCGATGGCGACTGCCCTGCGGGCGCAATTGGCGGAAGCGGTCGAAGGCGGCGCCGAGCGCGTGATCGTCGTCACGCACTTCGTGCCGTCGCGGCAATTGCTGGTTTATGGTGGTACGCCGCAGGACTACTGGAATGCCTATCACGGCGCGACGACAATCGAAGCGGCCATCACTGGGTGCGCGCTGGTGACCCACGCATTTTTCGGGCATTTGCATCACGATACTGATATCAAAAACGGCAAGATCCGCTATATTTCCCGGCCGGTCGGTTACATTGACAGCGGCCCGATTACAGCCGCTGACCGTCTGCACGTGCTCGATGTCTGAATCGCGATACATTGCGAAAGCTGGCCGAATCATCTGACTCAGCGGGAACCAAATGTCCAAAATCGACCTATACTTAGTAATGCAGGACCGATCTCCATCCATGAGAAAAATCCCCTTGGCAATTACTCTGGCGGCGATCTTGGCAGCCCTTTTGACCGCCGGTGGTTGCAGCGACGGAACGGGCAAGCCGGGCGGCGGTAACCGCGGAGTGGCGACGGTGCCGGTTGAGGCGCTGGTGGTTCGACCGCAGTCGCTGGCGAACAGGATCTTTACGACCGGTACGCTTCTGGCGAATGAGGAAGTAGAACTGCGCTCGGAAATCTCCGGACGCATCACCAATGTCTATTTTCAGGAAGGTTCGCGGGTCACGTCTGGGCAGCTGATGCTCAAGGTCAATGATGCCGAACTGCGCGCGCAGCTCAGGCGCAAAGAACTCGAAGAGAAGCTGGCAGCGGACGAGGAATTGCGTAAACGGAATCTATTTGAGATCAAAGTGATTAGTCAGGAAGAATACGATCAAGCGCTAAATCGCTATAAGATGATTCAGGCCGAGCGCGAGGTGATCGAGTCGCAGTTGGCCAAGACTGAGATCCGGGCGCCTTTTGATGGACGGGTCGGACTGCGCTATGTCAGTGAAGGCGGTTATGTGTCGCCAAATATGCTGGCGGCCACGATGCAGGATCTTGATCCCGTCAAAGTGGAATTCGCGATCCCGGAGAAATATGCCGGGCTATTGCGCGATGGCGCCAAGGTGCTGGTGCGCGTCGGGGATCTGGACTCGACGTTCGACGGGACCGTCTACGCGATTGAATCGAAAATCGACCAGGGGACGCGGACGATCAAGGCGCGGGCGCGAATCCCGAATCCCCGGGAGATCCTGATTCCCGGCGCCTTTGCGCGCGTGGAGCTGACGCTGGAGGAAATCCCGAACGCCATCGTCGTTCCAACCGAGACCGTGATTCCGGAACTCAACGGGGAAAAGGTGTTTGTGAGCGAAAACGGCGTGGCGCGTGCGGTGCGGGTAATCACGGGGATTCGCACAGAGAAATCGATTCAGATCACGGCTGGACTGAAGGCGGAGGACACATTGATTGTCACCGGCCTGCTTCAGCTCGGCGACGGCAAGGGAGTGCAAATCAAGCAACTGCGAGACAACTAAGGCGCGGCCAATGAACCTCTCCTCGGTTACCATCAATCGTCCAGTACTGGCAATCGTCTTGTCGATCTTGATCGTGCTCTTCGGTGTGATCAGTTATTTATTTCTGGGCGTGCGCGAGTACCCGAGCGTCGATCCACCGATTATCACCGTCTCGACCAGTTACACCGGCGCTAATGCCGACGTGATCGAGTCGCAGATTACGGAGCCGTTGGAAGAGTCGATTAACGGCATCGCGGGCATACGTTCACTAACCTCAACCTCGAGCGACGGCCGCAGCACGATCACAGTCGAGTTTGAGTTAGGGGTCGACATGGAGGACGCGGCCAACGATGTACGCGACCGCGTATCGCGCGCTATCCGCAATTTGCCACCGGATGTTGATCCGCCGATCGTGTCGAAGTCGGATGCCGACGCCAGCCCGATTGTCTCGATGACGATTCAAAGCGACCGGCTGACTTTGTTGGAGTTGTCGGCAATCGCCAACGATGCGTTCAAGGAGCGGCTGCAAACGATTCCGGGGGTTAGTGAAGTGCGCATCTGGGGCGAGAAGCGCTTCGCGATGAAGCTGCAGATTGACCCGGCCAAGTTGGCGGCGCACGGGTTGACGCCGCTGGACGTGCGGGATGCGCTGAATCGCGAAAACGTTGAGTTACCGACAGGGCGAATCGAAGGCTATGCCACGGAGCTGTCGATCCGGACATTTGGGCGGCTGTCCAGTCCGGAAGATTTCAATGAACTGATCATCAAGGAAGCTAACGGCGCAGTCGTGCGTCTGCGGGATGTCGGCGAAGCGGTGCTGGCGCCGGAGAATGAACGAACGATTCTGCGCGGCAACGGCGGTGTGCCGATGGTGGGGGTCGCGGTGACGCCGCAACCGGGTTCAAACCACATCGATATTGCGGATGAATTCTATCGGCGCATTGACCAAATCAAGAAAGACCTACCTTCCGATCTGCGTTTTAATGTTGCCTTGGACACGACGGCCAACATCCGCAAGGCGATTGTCGAAGTGGTCGAGACCATTCTGATCGCATTTGGGCTGGTCTTGCTCGTGATCTTCATCTTCCTGCGTCATTGGCGAACGACGATCATCCCGATGCTGGCGATTCCGATATCGCTGATCGGGGCATTTTTCATCATGTACCTGGCGAATTTCTCAATCAACATCCTGACCCTCCTGGGTATTGTGCTGTCGACCGGCATCGTGGTCGACGACGCCATCGTGGTGCTGGAAAATATCTACAGCAAGATCGAGAAGGGGATGCGGCCGATGGAGGCCGGGCATCGCGGTGCGAAAGAAATCTACTTCGCGATCATCTCGACGACAATCACACTGGCCTCCGTGTTCCTGCCCATCATCTTTCTGCAGGGATTGACCGGCCGCTTATTCCGCGAATTCGGGATCGTCGTGGCCGGATCGGTGCTGATTTCGGCGTTTGTCTCCCTGACGTTGACGCCAATGATGAGCGCGCGCACGCTGCATAAGAGCGAGCACGAGAACAAGCTCTTTCTGCTGAGCGAGCGGTGGTTCAACGCGCTGGCGGCGAGCTATCAGCGAACATTACGCTGGTTCATACAGCGGCGAGTGCTGGCGCCGGTGATCATGGCGGTATCGGTGGCGATCATTTTCGGGGTCGGCCACCTGCTGCAGTCGGAGTTGGCGCCGCTGGAGGACAAGAGCCGGTTGGTGATCAACGCGACGGCACCGGAAGGAACATCGTACGAGGCGATGTACGACTATATCGGTCGCGTGATCGCGCTGGTGGATACGCTGCCGGAGAAGTCGGCCTTGATGTCGGTGACCGCACCGGGATTTGGATCATCGGCTGCGGTCAACAGCGGGTTTGTTCGGATGAATCTGGTGCCGCCGAACGAGCGTGAACGATCGCAGCAGGAGTTGGCGAACATCCTGACCGGGCAGCTGCGCAACTACTCGTTTGCACGGACATTTGTCACGCAGGAGCAGACAATCAGCACCGGGCGCGGCGGCGGACTGCCGGTCCAATACGTGATTCAGGCGCCGAACTTTGAAAAGTTGAAAGAAGTGATTCCACCATTCATGGAAAAGGCGCAGGCCGATCCGGCGTTTTCTGTCGTCGACCTGAACTTGAAATTCAACAAACCGGAACTGACGATTCAAATTGATCGCGATCGCGCCCGGGCACTGGGAGTAACGGTGCGCGATATCGCCGAGACGCTGCAGCTGTACTTTTCCGGCCAGCGCTATGGATTTTTCATCTACGACGGCAAGCAATACTCAGTCATTGCGCAAGCCGATCGCATCAACCGCGACGAACCGCTCGATCTCAGTTCGATTTATGTGCGCAATAAGCGCGGCGAGTTGATCCAACTCGACAACGTCGTGACGATGTCCTATCGTTCGAGCCCACCGCAGCTGTACCGCTACAACCGCTACGTGTCCGCAACGGTCTCGGCCAATCCGGCGCCGGGATACACTCTCGGCCAAGCGATTACGGCCATGGACAACATCGCGCAGTCGACGCTGGATGAGTCCTTCTCGACGAGTCTGGCCGGCGTCTCGAAGGAATTCATGGAAAGCTCGAACACCCTGCTTTTTGCATTTCTGCTGGCGCTGGCGCTGGTCTACTTGATTTTGGCGGCGCAGTTCGAAAGCTTCCGCGATCCACTGATCATTATGTTTACGGTACCGCTGGCCCTGGCCGGCGCGGTCCTGTCACTCTGGCTCTTCGGGCAGACGATCAACATCTTTAGCCAGATCGGTATCATCGTGCTGGTTGGTATTGTCACCAAGAACGGCATATTGATTGTCGAGTTTGCCAATCAGCGCAAGGATCAGGGGTTGGGCGTGCGCGAAGCTGTGATCGACGCCGCGGTGCAGCGCTTCCGTCCGATCCTGATGACGAGTCTGGCGACGGCGTTTGGCGCGCTGCCGATCGCGCTGGCGCTGGGCGCGGCCGCCAAGAGCCGCGTGTCGATGGGCATCGTCATTATCGGCGGACTCTTGTTCTCGCTGGGATTGACGCTCTACGTGATCCCTGCGCTTTATACCTACCTGTCGACCCACCGCAAGCGGGAAGAATATCATATCCCGGAGAAGGCGGAGGCGGTGTCGTAGGCGAGGAGCCATTGGTCTTGAGCTTCCACTGCTATCAGAATGGTCCAGACTGACAGATTCTGTCAGTGGCAAGTCGCTGCCCCGCAGCACCTTTTGAGGTGTCGCGGGGCATTTTTTCACTTGACAATTTTGGGGGTCAATTCGTATTAATCAGTAGACCGACAAGGTTGAACAAACAGCATCAGAAAAAGACTCTGGTCCATCAAGCGTGAAACAGAGCTGAGCGATCGGTGCTCAGCCTGAGGGAGAGACATGACACGGCGCGGTCTGGCGATTACTCATTTCGTTGAGGGTCGATTTTGCCCGCGCCGATAATGTTATTGGTAGGATAGAGATTCTTTTCTGTCGTGCTCGATCGGGCACGAAAGCCGGTAGCCTACCCGCAGCGGAGCGGAGGGTGGGGATTTGATTGATTTGCGTGATTGTGCTATAGACGAGACGTTAACGAGGAAAGCGTAACCATAAACGACGAGAAGAGACGATGAAGCAGCGTCACTTGAAAATTGTCACCCTCCTGGTTCTCTGCGGGGTGATCGCCCTTTCCGCTGCGGCCCTTGGCGGCCAAAGCGCGACGACTGCCAGGGGGACATCCGCCGCAGTGACAACAGCGCCGGCGAGGGTGGAAAGTGATGGGGCTGCGCCGTTGAGTTGGCTGGTGAGAACGCTGCGGATACAATTGGGGCTGTGGTTTGGGATACAGTTTGAGCCGCCGCAGGTAAAGAACGCGACACCGACGATGAGTTCGCCGACAAATGACGGGCCGGTGAAAAGCCAGACGGACCCGAGGAAGCCGAAGCTCTGGGAAGTCGCAGCAGATACCGGAGGAGATCCAATTGTCTGAGGGACGTTCAAGCGGAGTGAACATCCGGATTATTGAGGAGAAGCTGAGCTCGATCCGGGAACTCTCAGAAGCGGGTCGGCACGATACTGCTCTCAGAATGCTCCGATCGATTGATGTGCGACAGTCGACGAGTCCGATATGTCGTTCCGAATACTACTACTACTTTGCCAGATGCGATTACTTCCGAGGCGATTACGCACGAGCGCTCAGTCGTGTGCGCGCTGCTTTACGCTATGCACGTACCTGCTCTTCGCATGAAGTGTATGCAAGATATAAGCTGTTAGCAGGAGCGATCAGGCATGCCCTTGGTCAGCTGGATGAAGCAATCGAAGATTACCTCGACTCTTACGCCTCGTCAAAACGCGCCGGGTCTTACAAGTCCCTTTGCGGCGTCTTCATAAACATCGGCTTAGTTCACATGCTGAAGGGTGAGCTAAGCAAAGCTAGCGATTGCTACACCAAAGCATTGGCACTCTCGATCAGTCACAATACTGGCTACGAACAGAGTGTATGTCGGCTGAATCTTTCCAGATGTCTATGGCTACAAGGCAGGCACAAGGAGTGCTTGGATCTGCTTGACGAAGTAGAGCAGATGGGCGACCACAGTGGACTTGCGCTTCGAGTGGACCAAATCAGAGGTATCGTGCAAGCTTACGTGTGTAGCTTCAGAAGCGCTCACGTGCTCCTGCATCGTCTTCTGAAGTTCGCTACTTCAGAAAGGAGTTCGCGCGACGTCGCCGTCTGCCTCGAATACCTCGGCCTGAACGAGTACTTCGCCGGCAATTACAAGAAAGCCAAAGAATACTACCAACAAGTGCTCGATATGCCGGAACCGACCGCCTCGGCCGTGGCTCAGACGCTGCGGATGTTGACCGATGTCCATATCGCCGAGGGGCACTGGGATCTTGCACGCGCGACTGCGGCCAAGGCCGACACCGCGATCAACAAAATCTCCGAACGCATCGAACTGGGCGCGCTGTGGCGGGCCTACGGGCATATCCATGCTCACGACGGCAACCGCGACGAAGCGCGCTCGTTCTTTACCAAGTCGATCGAACTTCTGCGGCAACTGGGAGCGCGCTACGAGCTGGCGCTGAGTCACTTTGATGCCGGCCGCGCAAAGGTATTCAGCGAAGCTGAGAGCGACGAGCACCTGCGGATTACCCGGGCGTTGTTTGTCGAGATGGAGGTCCCCAAGCGGGTCGCGCAGGTAGATGCAGTGATCGCGGAACGAGAGGACGCTCATCATTTCGACCACAAGCCTGCCTCTAAACAGCGACTGACTTTGAAGACTCCCTCCGCTCCCACCATCATCGCCGCATCCGGGTCGATGAAACGGATCCTGGCGCTGGCGGACAAGGTGAAAGACAGCGACCTGACCATCCTGATCACCGGCGAAACCGGAACCGGCAAGGACCTGCTGGCGGAGTACATCCACAAGACGTCCAATCGCGCTGCCAGACCGTTGCGGGTGGTCAACTCGGCGGCGATGCCGGAGAGCCTTCTCGAGGCGGAGTTGTTCGGCGTTACCAAGGGAACCTATTCGGGTGCGACGACGGATCGTCCGGGGTTGATCGAATTGACCGACGGCGGGACGTTTGTCTTTGACGAGATCGGTGAAGTTCCCCCGGCGATTCAAGCCAAGCTTCTGCGGCTGCTCGACTCGAAGGTGGTTCGCCGCCTGGGCGGATCGGAGGACCGCAGGATCGATGTGCGGTTTCTTGCGCTGACCAACCGCGATCTGGGGCAGATGGTGCGGGAGGGGAGCTTCCGCAGCGACCTCTACCACCGGCTCTGTCAGATGCCGATCCATCTGCCGCCGCTGCGGGAGCGGCCGGAGGATATCGTGCCGCTGGCGATCATGCTGCTGGCGCGGTGCGGAATCGCGATCGATCGTGAGGCAATTGCGGCGGCACTGCGCGACCCGTTGGAGGCGTACTCGTGGCCGGGGAATGCGCGCGAGCTGATTGCGATGATCACACGGGTGGCGGCGCTGTTGGACGGCAACGGCAACAGCGATGTGTTCGAGCTGTTGCGGCAGCAGTTGGGGGCACCGGATGCGGAAGGCTCGGAGCGGCGGCGACTGTTTGAGGCGTTGCGGCGCCACGACGGGAACAAGAGCAAGGTCGCCGAGGAACTCGGCATACCGCGGACGACGCTTAACTCCCAACTCAAGAAATACAATCTCTGATCACACTGACGAAGTGACGAAACAGTGACGAAGCGTTTTCGTCACCTCTCC
>JADYYF010000213.1 GCA_020853795.1 Candidatus Zixiibacteriota bacterium | reverse complement strand
GCCGCTCGTCGTTCGGATCGTTGCCGACAATCATTCCCCCTTCGCCGGTCGTGATCGACTTGCGTGGGTGAAACGAAAAGCACCCCACGCGGCCGAACGTGCCGCTTGGCCGACCCTGAACTGTCGCGCCCAATGAACAGGCCGCGTCCTCAATCAACGCGATACCGCGTCGCTCACAGATCTCCAGCAGTCTCGGCAATTCCGCCGCCAGACCAAACAAATTGACCGCTATCACCGCGCGCGTGTGCCGCGTGATCAGCGATTCCACCCGCTCGACACTAATGTTGAACGTCTGCCGGTCAATGTCGGCAAACACCGGCGTCGCCCCACATTGCTCGATCGCAGCAGCAGTGGCGATCCACGTCAGCGACGGCACGATCACCTGATCGCCCGCCTTCAGATCAAGTGTCCGCAGCGCCAGGTGGAGCGCCGTCGAGCACGACGACACCGCGACTGCCCAGCGCGTGCCCACAAACTCTCGCACTGCGGTCTCGAGCTCGGCCACCTTCGGTCCTTGCATCACCCAGCCCGATTTCAGGACCGCCGCGACTTCCCGCTGCTCGTCTTCGTCAAACAGCGGCTGTGACAGTGGTATTTGCATATCTACTCAGCGTCGTAAATTCCGTGACCAAGCGCAGGTAATCGGTGACCGACTGCGGCGCGCGACAATTGTAAAGATTCTTGATGGTCTCAAGCTCCGGCACCCGCACGGTCGTGAAATTCATGACTTGCACCGCGAAGCGATGCTGCTCGATTAACGACCGCAGCAACGGCTCTAACGACGTTGCGTCATCAATATTGACGACGCTGATCACGTTCTCAGACATCACCTGCTCGAGGTGCGCAATCGAATCGCAGCGATGATTCCGCACATTCAACCGAATCTTGCCGGCGCGATAGATCTCCGTCTCGCCTTCCGGCAGCCACGCACATTGGCCTAACGTGGCGATATCCAATACAACAAAATTCGACACGTTGTTGAAGCACTTGCTGGCAAACCACGGCAACTCCTGGTAGATCGGTGGCAGACAGGCATGTGTCGGAGGATCAAACTCCGCCGGGTTGCAGCGCTCCGTGATCTTATGCATCATCGTGTCGTATTCCTCGAACGCACCCAAGTATTTCCGCGCCTGTTGCAGCCAGTGATAAGCATTGTAGAAGTAGGCGTACCACAGATGATCCGTCTCGTCGTACTCGGCGCCGGTATACATCGTGCCGGTGAATTTACGCCGTCCATGTTCCAACAGCGCGCACGCGACGCCAAAGAACGCCTGCCCGACTTGCGTGGGCAACGGCGCGTCGGCCGCCACGTCAAGCACGCTCAGCGGCGAATACATCAGTATCATCGCGTTGACATAGTTCTGCGTCGACTTGCTCCGGTCAAACAGCCCGCGCGCCGAACTAAATGTGCTGCCGGCGTGCACCGCGTAACGGTACAGCGGCTCGGGCAAGTGGATCATCTTGATCCGCCGCAGGTGCGGCAGATAGTATGTATTCAAGAAGCGCCGGGAATAGGTCTCTTCATAGATCTTGGCGTACAATTCGCGCCGACAGAAGAATACTTCAGGAATCTTGTTGCCGTCGGCAAACAGCAGATCGCGCAGCAGGTCGCGGTTCGCATAGTAGTTGCGATATGTCCACTCGCCGCGGGAATGACCGTCGGTATCGGTAATCGCCAGATCGCAGTAGATCAAATCCACCGCCTTCCGCTGCCGCCACCCGACGAATTTCTCCACGGCGTCATCGGCGAGATCGTCATCGTCGCTGAACACCAACACATACTCGCCATCCGCATGACGCGCCGCCGTCGCCATCGCGCCGGCGTTGCCCTGGTTCGTCTCGTTGCGCACATACCGCACCTGCGGCAACTGTTGGCTGACTTGCTGCATCACTTTGTCGGTGTCGTCCGGCGAACAATCGTTGACGACGACGATCTCCAGGTTCCGGTACGTCTGTTGCGCCAACCGCGTCAACGTTCTCTGGAGCAGCCTGGAGCGATTATATGTCGGCAACAGGATGCTCACCTTCGGTGCTTCCGGTCGTGCGCATTCGCCGATCAGTTCGCAGAAACCTGCCAGATGTCTGGCGACATCGTGCTTCTCGCTCGCCAGCTTGCGCCAGGTCTGCGGTTGCCACGGCGCATGACAGAGCATCTCCGCCGCGTGGTCCGCAGCCGCGAACAACACCACCTCCGGAAAGGTCTGCTCCGCGCCGAAGTATAGATTCACCACCGGCTGTACGCCGAGCGCCATCGCCTGCAGCATCGTTGCCTCGCACTGCGGCGTGCCTGCCGTCGCGATTAGAGCATCCTTGTCCGTCAGCCACGTTGACAGATTCTCCGGCGCAGTCTCAAATTCAAATTGCGCCGCCAGCTCCAGCGCTTGAATCTGCGTTTCGAAAAACAACTGCAGCGCCGTCGACTCAAACTCGCCCGCCACGATAATCTTGGTACCGGCACTGCGCCGTTTCAGCATCGCCGCAATCTGAATCAGTAGAGTTGCGTTGTTGTCGTGGCGCAACGGTCCGACAAAGGCCACCCGTCCGGTCCGCTGTTTGCGCGCCACATTGACGGTCGGGATCGCCGCCGCCGGCGGCAGCGCCGTTACCCGTGCCATCGACTCGATCCGGTCAAACCGCTCGAACAGCATCGCTTCCGTCGCCCTGTTCGAAATGACGAGATCGTCGAAGAACTCCCACTTGCAGGCGTCTGCATTCGTATCAAGAATCTCCGCGCCGCGAATCCGGCAAATCACGCGCGCGCGGTGAAGAAAGGGCTGCTGCGACAGCTCGACCGCCGGCGTATCGAACCCGTCGATCCAGATGGTAACATCCTGATCCAGCAGGGCACGAATGGCGTCCGCATCGCGCGCAAGATCGACGCGACAATCGAGTCGCCCTTCCGCTGCGGCGGCATTCACGTATGGCGACAGGTAGACGCGCGAATCGTGATCTTTCGCGAAGACGTAAAATTGTCGGCCCTTAGACATCGACTGCCTGCTCGGTGGTAATGCGCGCCGTGTCCTTGCCCGCCCGGTCCTCGGCAAACAGCCGGTCGATTACGGTGCGGTAATCAAAGTCCCACTTCAATCCAAACCAGTCGGTGCAGTGCTTGCAGATGCCGATCTTGGCAAACTCGTGATCGAGGTGAATCCGCCGCAGTTGATCGTACCGCTCCGACTGCCAGATTTCTTTAATCGTCATCTTGCTCAAATCAAAGTCGCGAAACGCGCTCTGCTCGCGCCAGTCGGCGACGCAAAATCGCGGCCGCCCGTGCGAGCTGATCGCGATCCGGTTCCACAGCAGCGAACACGGCCACCGATACTGCTCCTTGTCCATCTTAAGCGTGGAGGAATTCACCATCCCCTTGACCGTCAGATATGTCCGCACGACCACATCGTCGACGATCGGCGTCCAGAATTTCCGGAACGACTCCAGCTCCCCTGGCTCCAGCGTATCCTGGTCGATCATGTTGACCACAATCCGCAGGTTCGGGTTCATCTTTTTGTTCTTCAGCAGGAACAGCACGTTGCTGTAAACTTCAACAAAGTTGCCCTGCAAACGGATCTTCTCATACGTCGTCTTATACAGGCTGTCGAGACTGAAATCGATTACCAGCCGCGTGTCCGATGGCTTCAGAATCGCCTCGGCAATCGGTCGCGTCAGCGCCGATCCGTTCGTGACGATCGTGGCAATCTTCACTCCGCGATCCTTGATGTACTTGATTGCCGGGGCAATATGCTTATACAAAAATGGCTCGCCGTCACAGGTAATTCGCAGCGTCGAACCGTGCTCCGCCACCTCGTCGATGATCCGCGCGAAAATATCCCAATCGAGTTGATTCTGCTGATAGTCCGGCACGAACTTGGTGATGTCGTGCTGCGGACAATGGATGCAGCGGAAATTGCAGATGTTGATCAGGTCGAGATGCACCATGTTCGGGAACTCGCGATCGGCCTCATTGGCGAAACCGTAAAATTCCCGCCACGGTGCCGCCGTGTGCCCGCGATCGTTACCCGACATGCGCCAGACCCCGCTGCGGCGTCGTTCGCACGGCCGGCTTCTGCTGCAGGCGCATCTTGGCGCGATACCACTCGATCGTGCGCAGCAATCCGTCTTCGAGTTCCACCTGCGGTTCGAAGCCGAGAATCTCGCGCGCCTTGTGAATGTCCGGAATCCGCACTTCCACGTCCGGCGAGGTCATCTCTTTGAACTGGAGGCCCGAACGCGAGCCCGCCAGCCGGATCACTTCGCGCGCCAGATGATAGATGGTCACCGTGCTCTTGGGATTCCCGATGTTGAAGGCGTGGCCCACCGCGCGGTCGTTGCGCAGAATCTCCAGCAGCGCATCCAGGATGTCGTCGATATAGCACCAGGCGCGAATCTGGCTGCCGTCCGAATGGATCGTCAGCGTTTGCCCCTGGATCGCGTTGACGACGAAATGATGAATCGCACCCTCGCCCACCTGTCCCGGCCCGTAAATATTGAACGGCCGCACGCAGACGATCGGCAGCCCGTACTTGCTGAAGAAACTATTCGCGAAGAACTCGCCGGTCAATTTGCTGATCGCGTACGACCAGCGCGCCTCGCCGACCGTCAACTCCGGCTTGAGCTTCGCTTCGGTCACTTTGTAGGCATAGGCGCCGAAGACCTCACTCGTTGAGAAGTCGATCACGCGTTCGAGATGCGGCTGCGCCTCCAGGCATGTCGTAAAGACGTTGTAGGTGCCGATGACATTGACCTCCATCGTCGTCACCGGATCGCGCAGGACCGAATCCACTCCGGCCACGGCGGCCGCATGGATGACGATGTTCGCGCCGTCAATCCCCGACCGCAGCGCCTCGCGGTCCCGAATGTCCCCTGTGACCACGGTCACATTCGGATGCGCGGTCAACAGCGGCTTGTCGACGATCGAGTTGCGCTTGAAGTTGTCGAAGATGATGATGCGATTTTGGTCCGCCAGCCGCTCCGCCAGCGCCGAGCCGATAAAACCCGCCCCGCCGGTGATGAAGATGATCTTGCCCGCAATCGCCTTGTCTTTCTGTTCAGTCGCGGAATTGTTATGCATGGACGACTTCCCTGTCCTGCGCCGTTGCGCCTTGGTTGGTCAAAGCCGCAAACGGCAGATAGAAGTGAAATTTGTACTCTTCCTTAATTTGATCGACGGATCGACTCAGAACTTGATCGCGGCTGTTCAAGACCGCGATCAGGTAGCGCTGCGGCAATTCCTGCGCTCCCCAGGCGGCTTTGAACTGCGCCAACTCCGGCTGACTGTTGGGAGAAGCCTGCAAATTGAGATATCGTAAGCCCGCCAACTTGGCCCAGCACAGCAGATAGTGGAAGCTCGCGGTCGAAGCTTGCGTCTCGTCACAGTCGCGGTCAAACATGCTCAGGTAGTAGTCGGCGCAGTAATCATTGTTGACCACGATGATCCCACCCAAATACTTTTCGCCTGTCCTGGCACTGATCAATCGGCAGCCCCCGATCGGCGACAGATGCCGGAACATCAGCTCGAAATAGCGCAACGGCAAGATCGGCGCCTGAAGTTCCCGGCAGCGCTTGGCATAGATCTCATGCCAGCGGCCCAAATCATCGGGGTACGTTGAAGCTGAGATGTCAACCTGCGCCTCCGCCGCCTTTCGCAGATTGCGGCGCAAGTTATTGCGAAACTTGGAGGTCGTCCCCGTCAGCAATTCCTGGCGCAGCTCGATGACGTGGATGCGTCCCGTCGCCGAATACTCAAACTGCCCAGTCCATGCATCCAGTGATGGCACAATCGGCGTGCTACAGATCGATAGGACGTTGGTGCTTGCAGCAAAGTGTTCGATTGCCGCCTTCATGCACGCCGTCTGCTCCTCACGACTAACTTCGGGCAGAAATATCGGCCCTGCATAGCTCGCCGGATACGGCAGCGACTGCACCAGATCGCGGTACTGCAGCGCGCGCAGAAGCCCCGCCGGGTTACCATCAATACAGAATTGGATCGAGCAGTCCCGCTCACCGGAGAATTCCGCAATGAAGTCAAACCAGGCTTGTGAGTTCTGCATCAGATGCGGCTTCCCCGCGAGTACCTTCGACGCGACCTCCGGGACGATCGGCTCAACCGCAATCCGCGCCATACTTATCGTGCCTGCTGGGTCTCTTGTCGAAATCGCGCCAGCTCTTCGAGCATGCGCTGCGCCGGCTGGAAATTGCGGTCGTACTCCAGCGCCTTGCG
>JADYYF010000212.1 GCA_020853795.1 Candidatus Zixiibacteriota bacterium | reverse complement strand
CGGCTAGACCTCCATAATCTCCTTGGTCTTACCGGTCATCAATTCTTCGATCAGCCCCTCATACTTTTTCGTCAGCTTGTCCATGGCCTCATGGCCTTTCTTGGCGTCATCCTCCGGCATGGTCCCACCCTTCTTCTCGGCATCGATCTTTTGAATCGCATCCCGCCGCACGTTGCGCAGTGCGATCTTCTGAGCTTCGGCCATCTTCTTAATCTGCGAGGCGATCTGCTGACGCCGCTCACCGGAAAGCGACGGAATCGGCAGGCGAATCACCTTGCCGTCCGACTGCGGATTGATCCCCAGCGCCGCCTCCTGAAGCCCGCGCTCGATATCTTTGAGCGTTGTCGGATCAAACGGCTTCACCAGCAGCATGCTCGCGTCAGGCGCGCTGATGGTCGCCAGGGCCTTGAGTTCCATCGGCGCCTCGCCGTAGGCCGGCACCTTCACTTTGACATGCTCGACAAGACCGGGCGAGGCGCGGCCGGTACGGACGCCCCGATACTCGTCCTTGAGAAACTTTACGGACTTTTCCATGGCCTCTTCGGCCTCAAACTCGATCTCGTCATAAGCCATTGGTCGCTCCTCGTGTGTGGTGCCCGCCGATATTCTCTCACCCCCGGCATTTTGTAAAGAGTCCCCAGTCCCATAGGTCGAAAATCTCGCGGCGCGGGCCACTTATCGCCTTGCCGCTGCGGCGCACAGAATCGTAGATTTGATCGCCGACCCGCCGTCGAGCTCGAATCCTCGCAGGAGCTCGCCGGGTTGGTATCCCTCGCACGAAGCAAAACCAAGGAGTGGTAGAAGCATGACAAACAGGATGCTAAGGAAAGTGAAACTTGCCGCGACCGTGATGTCCGCCGGACTGATGGGCAGCGTCTTCCAGGCCGGTGGCTGCACAATCAATATCGATCAGGAGCTGCTCAACCAGCTTTCGGGTCTTGTGGGCCAGTTTGGTGAGCGATTCACAAATGGTCCCGGAGGCGGTCCGCACGCCGGCCCTCACGGCTTCAACGAGGAATATGACGATTTCCCTGGATCTGAGTTCGACTAGCGTTCGAATTCGCCATTCGCATTCGCTATCGCGCCGTGCCGGCTTCGGTCCTTTTGGGCCGGAGCCGGCGTTATTTTGGGGAACCGAGTTAGAAAGGAATAATCGTCGCCGCACCAACCACCCTTGACCCCCTCCTCGCTCCTATGCAGAATCCTGATGCAATCTGGGAATCCCGGTTCATCCTCGCAATGGGAGTGCATCCGCATGAATCTTCATTTGAAATCCCTCGCCCCCCTTTTCCTCGTTTCGTCGGCCTTCCTCGCACTGACGCCTTCGGCTGTCCGGGCTGACGACGACATCGTCACCGTCAAAGTTCAGGGCCAGGGCATCGACGACGACAGCGCCATCAAGGACGGCTTGCGCAAAGCGATCGAACAGGGCGGCAAACAGGAGATCATGAGCAAGAGTCAGACGAAGGACTTCGCCCTGGAGTACGACGTCGTCCTCGCCCGCGCCGCCGGCATCGTCAAGCATTACGACATAACAGGTAAACGATCGTCGCTCGGCGTCACGACCGTCGACATCACCGCGCAAGTCAGTAAGTCGCTGCTTGACGCGACCTGGGGCGAGGTTGCCATTCTCCTCAAACAGCTCGGCCGCCCCAAGATCATGGTGGTCTTCACCGAGATCATTCACGACCTCGACCGCTCCGAATCAAGCCGGGAAGTCGTCCAGAAGGACAGCATCCTCGGCACTGCCATCGAGCGAAAGCTCCTGAAGCTTGGCTTCAAACTCGTGAATCCCGGGCAGATGAAAGAAATCGACCGCAAGAAGGCGGAGGTCGCGGCGGCCGAGAATGACACCGAAACCCTCAAGTCCCTGGCCATGAACTACGGTGCGCAGGTCTACATCAAAGGCGTATCGCGTGCATCCGGTCCTGAGCATACCACCGCCGCCGGCGTCAATCTGAACATGTGGGAAACCGACGTGACCATCCAGGGCTTCTGGACTGAGACCGCTGACTCGATCTTCTCAAACACCATGACCGGCGTACGCGGCGGGTCGCGCGTCGCCGGGCCGATCGGCGGCCGGCAGGCATTGGAAAAGTCGGGAATGAAGCTCGCCGACGCAAGCGTTTACGACCTGCTCGAATCATGGACCCGCGGCACAGCCGGCGGCGTCGGTGATGTCATTCTGGAAGTGAGCAACGTCGCCGACGTGAAGCAGGGAATCCTCATCAAGAAGGCCCTCGCTGAAATCCCCGGCATCGAGGAAGTGGTGAAGGACGGCGCCAAGGGCGTCGTAAAGTACACCTGCCAGACCAACATGAACGCCGAGACGCTCACCGAGCACCTCATCGAGGCGACCTTCCAGGGTTTTGAATTGGACATCACCGACCAGAAGGCACGCACCGTTGTCGCGCGCGTGAAGTAATGTTCCCGCTTTGTAAAGTCAACGTTGCCCTGGAGAATGACAACGCCACCGGATAGGGCGCCTGCGCCACGCCGCTCCCTGCGTGTCAATGTCAGGCGTCTAGATTCCGACGAATGAAAGCCATAGGACCGGCGAACTGCGCCTCCGTCGGGTCGGCTTTGTCATTCCTTCGTCCACTCATCCAGCCAAGCCAACACCGTTTCATGCCACAGAATGCTGTTGGCCGGCTTGAGCACCCAGTGATTCTCATCCGGGAAGTAAAGGAACTTGCTGGGAATGCCGCGGCGCTGGCACGCCGTAAACGACGACAACCCCTGCGTATCGACCACGCGAAAATCGAGACCACCGTGGATCACGAGCATCGGCGTCTTCCAGTTCTTGACGAGATTGACGGGATTATGCTTCTGATAGCCCTCAGGGTTGTCCCACGGCGTGCCGTGATGTTCCCACTCCGGAAACCAAAGCTCCTCCGTGTCAAAGTAGGCCATTTGCTCGTCGATGTTGCCGTCGTGGCTGACCAGGCACTTGAATCGATCGGGCCACTTGCCCGCGATCCAGTTGATCATGTATCCGCCATACGAGGCGCCCAGCGCTGCGACGCGCTCGCCGTCCATCCACGAATACCGCTTGATCGCCTCCTCAAGCCCCAGCCGAAGATCTTCCAGCGGCTTGCCACCCCAGTCGTCCCGAATCGCATCGCAAAACGCTTGCCCGTAGCCGGTCGATCCGTGAAAGTCGATCATGACCGCCGCATAACCCGCCGCGGCGTAAGCCTGCGGATTCCATCGGTAGTGAAAATCATTGCCGAACGACCCCTGCGGCCCACCGTGAATCAGAAACGCGATCGGGTATTTCTTGTCCGCCGAGAAGTCGATCGGTTTCACCACATAGCCATAGACCTTTTCGCCGTTCCATCCGGCAAATGAGAATTGCTCCGCCTCACCCATCTTCGTCGCCGCGACGCGCTCATCATTGATGTGCGTGATGCGCTCAATGCCGGCCCCGTCGGGCTTCACGCTGTACAGTTCCGCCGGACCATTCAGGTGATTCATGGAGTAGACAATGCGCCCGCCGGAAACCTGCGGCCCCCCGATATGCCCCTCCCAGAGCACGACCTTGTCCTTTCCATCAACGGTATCGATCGCAAAAAGCGAGTGCTGCCCGACGTTGTCCGCCGTCGTGTAGATCGTCTTGCTATCAGATGACCAGCTCAATTCAGAGGCCGACCGGTCCCACAATTCGGTCAGCGTCTTCGCCTCGCCGTCGGGCCATGACTTGAGAATGATGCGCACCCGGTCCGCCTCGTAGCCCGCCTTTTCCATGGCCAGGTACGCGAGCGTCTTGCCGTCCGGTGAGAAAGCCGGTGCCGTATCCAATGCCTCGTTGGCCTCGGTCAAACAGCGCGGCTTCTGCGATCCATCCACCGGTGCGGCGTACAGATCCAGGTCT
>JADYYF010000211.1 GCA_020853795.1 Candidatus Zixiibacteriota bacterium | reverse complement strand
ATCCGCCGCAAACGGCACCACCGAACCGAGATAGGCGTGCATCAAGCCGTCTTTCAATGTCACAACCTGAGTCTCGGTCCAGAGGGCGGCGCCGAATGTTGAATCGTCGTAAATCGTGAACGTAAGAGTATAACTGCCATCCGGATAGGCAGCGCCGGTCGAGTCTTTCAAACTCCCTTGATAACTCAATACCGGGTTGATCGCCCCCCAGGCCGGACTCTGCCCAAACAGCAGCAATCCAATGACCAAGCACAGAGCGCCAATAGCAAACGATCTCAAAATGACCTCCGACAGGAACCGCTGTGGTAGCTAAATCGACCTTGAAGTATGGCATGCTAATATAACACCAAATACCGATTTTCCAAGCCCTTTGTCATCCCGAAAACCTCTCTCCGATGCCTTGTTTAGCAGGGTCGGCTATCACCCGTAGGGGCGACCCTCGTGGTCGCCCGCAAATACCCGCTACCCTGCCGCTCGCCCGGTGCCCCACCGCCTGCGCAGCGTCCCGAGGAACGAGGGATTGCGGCGGGTTCTCGCGCGTTTCGAGGCACGATCTGCCGACGACAACACCTCCGCCGATTCAACACTTCTCCTGTGACCTTCAGGTCACACTAAGTCACACTTCCCACCGTCCCCGAAATTCCAACTACCGCTACCGCAACCATTTACACTTCGGCACGCGACTTGACTCTCTCTTCTGTCGGAAACAATGAAACGGAAACGCCAACAGGAGAAAGCAAGATGTTAAGCAAAATCAAATTCGCCGCCGGGCTGGCCGCACTCACGATCCTGGCCGCCCTGATCGTCGTGTTCAGCCTCAAACCGAAAGCTCAGCCGGAGCCGCAATCAAGCACCCTTGATGAACACTCCACCCCGCAGATCGAACTTGTCAATTCCGTCGCCGACGAGCCCGAAGATGGCCGCTTCGCGCCGGAGGATCATCCGCTGCCGGAACAGCGTCCGTACGATGAACTCGCCGACCATCCGCAATTCCCGGTCGGCAACTGTCTGACGCTGGAGGAACTGGCGCTGCTCGACTCGCTCGATTTCGGCAACGTCCGTGATGTCGCCCTGGATGACGACCGCGCGCTGATGGCCACCGCCGGCGGCGTGCTCGAGTTCTTCCTGAGCGACTCGTCGTTCACACTCTACAGCTATCCGCAGGATCTGATCAACCACGATTGCTATGCCGTGCTGCCGTTCGAGGACAACATCCTCGTCGGCACCGAGGCCGGCATCTACCTGATCAATCCAATCGGCGTCGTCGAGCGCGTCTGGAAGGAAATCACTGACACCGTCACCGTTCTCAAATCGTTCGACGGCTGCTTCTACGTCGGCACGCGCCACGACGGCCTCTATGAAATCAACGGCCAGTTGGTGGGCAACATTCTTCCCGCCAAGCAGATCGTCGATGTCTCCTCCGACCAGTTTGCGCTCTGGGCCGCAACCGCCGAAGACGGCCTGCTTTACTTCGACGAGCACGGCTGGCACGAACGCTATCTGATCACCAACCGCGACGCCTTCGCCAATGTCACCGCGCTCGCATCGGCGTTCGGCAAGCTCTTCGTCGGCACCACCACCGGCGTGTTTATCTACGACGGCCACAACTGGCAACATCTCGATTCCAGCGATTACCTCTTCCAGGAGCACGTCACCGCCCTGGCCGCGGGGCGCAGCTACATGTACATCGGCACGGCCACCGAAGGCGTGTTTGCCTACTACGAAGGCTGGTTGACGCCGCTCGACTGGAGCGATGACGTGCAAGTCACCTCCCTCGACGTCAAAGGGGGACGCTATCTCGTGGGGCGCAATCAAAGGGGCGCCATTCTGGCCGACCGCAAAGGGGAGCTGGAACTTCTGCCGCTGATCAAGCAGACCGTCGCGGTTCTCAGCAGCCTCTAACCACTATGCCATACCCGGCCCGCGCCGGTACCTGATCAGCCCAACCCGGGGTCACCCCCGGGTTGATTTGTTTGGTAGGTCAGGAGCCCTGTGATCCTGACGCGCGCCCGGTGCCCCAGCGCCTGCGAAGCGTCCCGAGGAACGAGGGATTGCGGTGGGATCTTCACGGCTGTACGACGCCTTCGAGATGTTTCTGCTCCACGGACGGACTTGACGAATCCGCGTTCCTCGACCACCAGTGCCGTAGGTCGGGTTTCGAATTCCGCGCGACAGGACTTGGGGAATATCGAGAATTCGTATCCCGGAATGAGAAACCCGACATCTTCGTCATCAGGCCAAAAAGGGTGTCGGGTTTCGCGCTGCGGAAAGGCCACTTCACTACACATTGACAGCAACGCTCGGAACCCGACCTACATTTGACCCGTCAGGATCGCAGGGATCCTGACCTACAACTTCACAAGGCCTTCTTCAACACCGCAATCTGCCCGGCATGATAGAGGTTGTGCTGAATCACGCCGTGAATCAGGAAGTAGAGATTGTGTTGTCGGCCCGGCACCGGCATAAGCAGCGCCTGATCATCCAGCCCCGCAATCGCATCGCGCAACTGCTCGTACGACCCTCGCAACCCGCGCACTGCCAGCTCCCAGGCCGCTTTCGAGGTGTCAGTCACCGGCGGCCAATCCTGCTCATCCGATAATTCAACGGCCTTACCGCCGATGCGTGTCCGCACCGCGCCCTGCCAGGCGGCAATGTGCAAAGCAAGTTCCCAGATCGAATGGGCTCTTTCGATCGGTTTCGCCGCCGCGGCCTTTGCGTCTATCTCGGCCAACAGCTCCATCACCGCCGGGCCGTGCCACGCCTCACCATACATGGATCGATGAAGTTGATCCAGGATGCGTTCGATTTCGCTCATACATTCTCCTTCAAATTGAATTCGTCAAGAAGGTCTACGGTCTCGCGCGGCAAGCGGATATCACATTTTGCTCGCGTAGGTCAGGATCCCTGCGATCCTGACACTGCAACTGCGATGGTCCCCCCTACGCAATCGGCGCGCGCTTTGCTGCCGGCATCTCGGCGATGATCATGGCGACAAAGATCAAGAGCCCGCCGAGTGCGCTGCGCAGGATGAACGCTTCGCCGCCGAGTGTCCACGCGAAGATCGCCGCGAAGACCGGTTCGAGCGTGAAGATCAAACTGACGCGAAAGGGCGAAGTCAACTTCTGCGCGTACAACTGCACCACGAAGGCACTGACGGTGGGGAAGAGGGTCAAGAAGACAATCAGCCACCAGGCGGAGGATTTGGCGACCGCAAACGGCAGCCCCAGCACGAATGCCGTCACCAGGCTGAGCGCTCCGACAAAGAGAAATTGCTGACAACTGATCACCAGCGGGTCGCGACCAAGCTTCATGTACTTGTCGCAGTAAAGCAAATGCAGCGCATAGAAAAACGCCGCGGCCAGCGTGATCAGATCACCGAAGTTCATACCGCTGATTCCGCCGGTGAGAAACCACAGTCCGACCACCGACAGCGCGATCGCGAAGTACTCCCAGTAGGCCGGCGTCTTGCGCATCAGAAAATACGCCAGCAGCGGCACGAAGACGACAAAGAGGCCGGTAATGAACCCGGAATTTGCAGCGCTGGTGTATTGCAGGCCGATGGTCTGCGGGATGTAGAGCAACCACAGGATGATGCCGAGAATGATCCCGTCGCGCCAGCCCTCCAGGAACGGCGCGCGGCGAATCAACAGGAAGATTGCCAGCAGCAGCCCGGCGAGCAGGAAGCGATAGCCGACCAGGACCACCGGATCGACCGAGGCGACGACCTCCTTGACGATGAAGAAGGTCGCGCCCCAAATCGCGGCTGCATAAAGCAGACCGAATTCGGCGAGCAGGCGCCGGCCGGGCGCAGGCTGCGGCCGGGCCTTCGGATCATCGGAGATACGCTCCTGGGACATGGCCTCATAAATGCGAAGTCGTCGACGTTAATGCAAGTCCGGCGGGGGGATCGGGTTTCGGGCGTGATTGAAATGTCGGGTAATCTCCTTGACACGCGCGCCGATAATCATATATTGTCGCGCGACCTGACCGTGTCGCAAATTCCACTCCCCGGTAGCTCAGTCGGTAGAGCAGCTGACTGTTAATCAGCGGGTCGCTGGTTCGAGCCCGGCCCGGGGAGCTTTTT
>JADYYF010000210.1 GCA_020853795.1 Candidatus Zixiibacteriota bacterium | reverse complement strand
TCCCGGCCCCTTGACGCCGATCATGCGGCCGAGCCGGAAGATCACGCCGCGCTCATATTCCTGCAGAACGCGGATCGCGTTCAGCAACAGGAACAAGAAGAAAACGACGACGACGATAATTGGCACATAAGCTGCGGGCATTTATCCCTCCTTGGAATCAGACAACTTTTCGACTTTCAGAATTTGGTGTTGACCGGAGACAATCTTGACCGGCGCGCCCTTCTCGATCGCTTCATCGGCGACCGCCTTCCAGAGCGCCCCGGCAATATAGACCATACCCTCGCGATCGATCCGCTCCGCGACCTTGCCGATCTGGCCGATCAGACCCTCATATCCCGTGGTAACTTGCTTCCGATACGACTTGATGACATGACCGACTGCGAAGACAAGAAATGCGGCCACACACAACGTAACCGTTATGATCACCGACAGCGAGATGCGCAGGGTCGGTTCGGGACTGTCTATTAACATCAGCCCTCCCAGGAAAAGCGAAACAATACCCCCGACGGTCAGCATGCCGTAGCTGGTGACTTTGATTTCGAGCAAGAAGAGCACGATTGCCAGGATGATCAGCGCCAAGCCGGCGTAGTTGATCGGCAGCGTCTGCATAGCGAACAAGGCGACAATAATGCAGATCGCGCCGACGACCCCCGGGAAGATCGCGCCCGGATTGTACAACTCGATCGCCAGTCCCAGCGAGCCCAGTGAAAAAAGAATGAAGATGATATTCGGATTGGTGAGGACTTCGAGCACCTGCTCGGCAAAGGTCTTGGAGACATCCTCGGGCGTTGCCCCGGCGACATGCAGAGTATCGCTTCCGTCCCGTGTCTCCACCACCCGGCCGTCAGCCTTGGCCAGCAGCTCGTCCATATCTTCCGCCAGAAAATCGACGACGTTGGAGTCAACCGCGGCGTAGTAAGGCAAACTGGCGCCCTGCCGCACGGCTTGCTCGATCCAGGTCTTGTTGCGGCCGCGCTTTTCAGCCGATCCGAGCAGATTGGCGACCGCGTCGTTCACGACCTTCTTCACCATCGCCGAGTCCATTTCCCCACCCATCGACACCGGTGTCGCCGAACCGATGTTTGTCGAGGACGCCATCGCCGCCACGTGCGCGGCATAAGTGATATAGACGCCTGCCGAGGCGGCTCGCCCACCGGACGGAGCCACCCAGACGATAACCGGCACTGTTGAATTCATGATCGCCGTAGTGATCCGCAGCGTCGTTTCCATGACGCCGCCCGGCGTATTGAGTTTAACGATAAGTGCGGCGGCATCATCGGACTCCGCCTGCTTGAGTGCGCGCTCGAAATGCTTGAGCGTGATCGCGCCGATCGGCCCGTCGATCGTAATGACTTTGACGCTTCCGGCCCGCACCACCGGCGCCCACATCATGAGTGCGGTTACCAACACAATGAGAATCTTGCAGAATTTCATGGCACTCTCCGCGCAGAAGCCCGGTTTGGCCGGATCGGGATTACAGTCACGGCTCAAGAAAGCTAAACTGGAGATTCGCGTCAACAAAAACAGCCCGACTTCACCTCCGCCACCCATAATACGCACCCGTCGACTTGTCTGTTGCCTCGCCCCGCCCCGGAATTACCGCTCAATCAGCCCAAACAACAGCGGATCCGGTGCCGCGCCTGGATCGCGCGTCGGCTGCAAGAATCCGAGCGCCTTCATCAACGCGGGACTGTCAGCCAAATCATAGTCCAGAATTTCGACACCAAGGCCAAAACTCTTGGTGTTGGAGTTGTACCATTCGCCAAAGGCCGCGAGCGGAATGCGTGCCTCGAAGGTGTAGCCGCCCGCCGAGGACACGCTGCCGATCTCGTAACTCGCGTCCGCACTCATGCGCAGTCGCGCCTTGGGGATTATCGCCGTCGGCGCATCGATCGTGATCTTGAAGCAGCCATCGCCCCAATCGCCCCGTCGGGTAAACAGACTGGCCGATTCCGGGCGCAAATCAATGAAGAAATTGATGCCGTCGCCTTGCCCGCTCGCAAACGATACCAGCGCATTGTCAAGAATGTTGCCGGCAATCAGCAGATCGGTGCGGGTCACCGCAAAGTAGAGTGACGCCGACAAGTCGTTGACGCCGGTCCAGAGCGCGGGGCCGTAAACGTAGCCACCGTCGCCGCTGAGAGTCAACGCCCGCGTCTTCTGCCACTCATCAATCAGCCCGTCGATGACCGGCGCATCACGGCGATCGCGCAGCCGATACACTGCCGCCGCATCGCCGTTGACCAACGCCAGCTTGGCGGAAAGCGTCAGCATCGACATGCGATCTTGCATTGCACCGATGCGGTTTTGGGCTTCAAGGAAGCAGCGCTTCGCCAATTTGCTGTCGTCCTGAAGCTGCAGTTGATACCCGAGGTTATAGAACATTTCCGGCAACTGTGAGTTCTGAGCCGAGATCTTTAGGAAGCGTTCCGCAAGCTGCTTCAGATAGTCGCGCTTTGATTCCCTAGCGTAGAGCGCGATGCGATCAAGCGTGACCAGCACGTCATTTTGCGGCGGCGTCCGCTTGTCCGCCGAGTCGGTCAGGTAATCCGCGTAGTTCTGCAGCGCCGTCAGGCCGTACTCTGCGGATTGGGCATACAACGCCTCGCGGTGCGTGATGTCGCTCATGCGCAGCCCGGCGACAATCGCCGCCAGACTCTGCGGATAGGACGAGATGACCTTGTTGTAGCTGGCAACGACATCGTTAGTTCGCCCGGCCGTGCTGTGCAAGTAGGCCAGATCAAGGTAGCTGTCGGCGACCTCGGTTGCCTCCAGCATGGCGGCCATATTGGACTGCAATTCCGCGATCCGGGCGTCAACGTCCATGCGCACGACGGCGACTCCGCGCGGCCGCGCGGCTTGCAGTACTTCCGGCACCGACTTCGTGCCCTCGTCGGTCAGATCAAGCCAGGCCAGACCGGCATCGTGATCGGTGCCGAGCCAGAGATTTGCAGCACCGACGATGACCCCGTTAGCCGGAGCCACGCCGTGGAGAAAGCCGCCGGCCGGAGTGAATTCAAACTGATCGCCGTTGCTCTCGATGTGGAAAATGCGCACGTTTGCCTGCGGCCGCGTTTGCGGCTCGGCGTAAGTGATCACCAACCGGCTGACCGCCGGGTCCAGCGCCAGCGACAGCGGCGCGCGCCCGATGTCATTGTGAATCCAGGTCGGCCGATCGGTGTTCAAGTCAACAACAACCAGCTGTGCTCCGCCCCGTTTGCCGCCGGCCAACCCCTGGCACAGCACAAACAGCAGCTTGCCGTCCGAACTCATCTGCAGATCTGTCGGTTCCTGGCCGACGGCAATCAACTTAACGATTTGGAAGCTGGGAATCGCCACCTTCGCTACGACACCGTCACTGCGTGAAGCAACGTAAAGAAACCGTGAATCTTGTGCGACCGTCGCCGCTGCGGGCACGCCAAAGCCACTGATCGCATACAGCGCTTCGTAAGTGCCGCGGTCAATTGCCATCAGAACCGGATCCGGCTTGTCCGCCGCGCGACCAATCGCGAAGCAGTACTTGCCATCGGGGCTGAAACAGGCCTTGGCCGCGATCAGCCCCGCATCAAATGTCCGCACGAGTCGATCCGAGACGGTGGTAACGACGTTGCAGTAATTGCTGTGATCGCCGAAAAGCCAGACTTCGCTGGAATCGGCATTGGCAACCGCCAGGCCGATCTCGAAGTTGCTGGAGAATTGGTTAATCAACATGGCTGACTCAATCCCGAAGATCGCCGTCGCGTTGTTGCCGACACTGTAGGGCACATAGAGCTTGCTTACAGTCGCGGCTTGGACTGCTCCCGTCAGGCAGAGCCCGGCCAGAATCAACATTCTGAATCGTGACATTGGAATCCCTCCCAATCTATGACTCGCTGAGAAATCCGCTCTCAGCATACTTGAGCTCGCCGCCAATAAACGTCGCCACCACTTCAGTGCGCAAGAGGTCTTCCGGCCGGTTGCGGCAGATGTCGCGGTTCAGGACGACAAAGTCCGCCAGCTTCCCGGGCGCCAAGCTGCCGCGGACGGCGCCGTCGCCGACGGCGGCTGCGCCTGCAATCGTAAAACCGCGCAGCGCCTGCTCAACGGTGACAGTCTCGCTGCGATTGAAACACTCCGCCCCTCCGACCGGCTTGCCCGTCACCGCCGCATAGATGCCGTGCAGCGGGTGCAATTCCTCGATGGGCGCATCGGAGCCATAACACTGGGGCACGCCGAGGCGCGTGAGTGTCCGCATCCGATAGGAGTCTTTGCGGCGATTGCCGAGATAGCGTTTCATAATGTCTATATCGGCCGTGGCGTGACTGGGCTGTACCGAAGCTATCACACCCAGGCGCTTGAATCGCGGCAAGTCAGTGGCATTGACAATTTGACAGTGCTCGATACGGTGACGGTGGCGCGCCGATGCATGCCGACCCACCATCTCGTAAGCATCGAGAACATTGCGGTTGGCGCGATCGCCGATGGCGTGAATCGCGCATGCCAGCCCGGCGCGCGTGGCCCGCCGGATCAGGCTCGTCAATTCCGTGCGCGAGGTGACCTCGATGCCGCAGTTATGCTTCTGCCCGCGAAACGGCTTCAGCATGAGGGCCGTTTGCGATCCGAGCGCGCCGTCGGAGAAGATCTTGATCCCGCCGACCTTCAGAAAATCCGAGCCGTAACCACTGCGCAGCTTTAGCTTGATGACCTCGTCCAGCACGGTCACTGGGAAGTAGTAATTGACCCGGACCGGCAAATTCCCGCCGACATCAAGGTACTGCAGCATCTCATGGCCACTCAGCGAGTCGAATGACGTCACCGCAACACAGCCGCGGCGATAGAGCTCCTCAAACGCCGCTTGCATGACCGGCTTCATCTGCGCCGCCGACGGCTGACGGTAGACGCTCCAGATGGCGACGTCGGCCTTGTCTTTCAGCACACCTGTCGGAGTGCCGTCAGGGTCGCGCTTGATCTCACCGCCGTCGGGGTCGGGAGTCATTTCAGTGATGCCCGCCATCTTCAGTGCCATGGTGTTGACCCACATCTGATGCTCGTCCTTGGAATAGATCGCAACCGGGTGGCTACGGATAATGCGATCAAGGTCGCGTCGATGCGGCCAGCGAATGGTGCGCCACTGCTCTTTCTTCCAACCTTTGCCGATGACCCAGGCGCCCGGGCGCGGCGGGTTCGCCTTGAGAAACTTGCGAATACGTTCCAACGCCTCTTCGTACGACCGTGCACCGTCCAAATCAATCTGCACGCGCGACAACGCCCAGAAGACCAGGTGCGTGTGGGAATCGATGAAACCGGGAACAACGACGCGTCCGCCCAGATCAATGAGCTTGTAAGCATCCGACGGCACCGCCGACAATTCGGCAATGCTCCCGATCCACTCGATGCGATCGCCCGCCACGATCATGGCGTCGCCGACCGGCAGTCTGGCTTCCATTGTGTAGATCCGCCCGCCAAAGATCAGCGTTTTCAGCGTTGTCATTCGCATAAGTACCGATAATCCTCGACCCGTTTGGTGATTTTCCGTCGATCCAATTCTTCGAGCACTGGCAGCACAACTTTGCGCGAGGAGCGAGTTAAGTCACGGGCCTCGGCCACCGAGATCTTGCCGTGGGTTTCAAGATGGCTCACGATCGCGCCGGCCAGCTTCTCGAAATTTGCGCGCAGAAACACCGTCCCCCCGGCGTCAATGATTAGTTCGTTCTGTCGCAGGAATGTATACACTTTGCGTGCCTCCTTGTCGAGGGCAAACAACTCGTCGCGGGTGAGTACGGCAATCTCACTGGCATCCAACAACGACTCCACCCGCTGCCGCAAGGCTTGAAGCGTCGAGCTGAGTTCCGCGCTGTAAGCCGCAAGTTTGACGCCGGACTCGCGGCGCAGCAGCTTGCCGCGCACTATCAACTCATCCAGCGCCAGGCTGAGCAGCTTGCCCGGCAAAGCAACCTTGGAACTCAACTCCGCCAACGCAACCGCAGCCTGATGCGGACTGGCGCGGTGAAATTCCTCCATTGCGGTCAAGATCAGGCCCTGCGCCGCCTCCCACTCCCTTGCCAGAATCACCTCGTCGCCTTGTTGAATGACTTGATGCTCGCGCAACATCTGTTCCACTGCAGCGGCAACTTCTGATTCGGAAAACACTGATTGAACCAACAACCGCCGGCGATCTACAATCAATTGTCGCGATAACGAATATTCGAGCAGCGCCCGCACACCAAGCCCGGCTGCGCGTTGCAGACTTCGCCACAAGTTCTCATTACGACGACGGTAGTTTGTCAGTATGGGATCGATGATCCGGCCGCCGCCGACCAGCAGCGACGGCGTCACCAGCCGCACAATAAATCGATCGCCGGCCTCGAATAGAAGCGGCTGCTCCGCCTTGAGCACGGCAATCAATCCGCCGCTGCCGTCGTAGGTTGGCTCCGCAGGCAACTGTAGCGAGACTTCGGTCTCCGCGGTCCCATGCAGCAAGGTCAACTGGCGCCCATGTTTGACGTGCCGCGCAGCGTTCGCCTCAATGTTCAAAACCGCCCCGACGATTGACCCCGGCGTCATATCCGCCGGGTAGTACAGCGTATCGCCGCGCTCGATCTCGACGCGCTCCAGCGACTGCAGGCCGACAGCGAGGCGGATGCCGGGATCGGCAATGTCCAGCTGCGCGTTGAAGCTCTCCAGGCTCTTCACGCGGGTCCTGCGCTGCCCCGGATGGATGAGGATCTCCTGCCCAACGGCCAGAGTTCCCTCACGCAAAGTGCCGGTCACAACCGTGCCGGTTCCCGCAACGCTGAACACCCGGTCAACGGCCAAACGCGCGGATCGAGTCGGTTCGCGGCGGCGTGTTTGGTGAAGCATCTGCTCGATGGTCGCCCGGATGAGATCGCGATTGCGATTGTCGGTCGCAGAGAATTCGATAATCGGGCAACCTTTGAGAAAACTGGAAATCGTCCGCTGTGCCAGGTCGACCTTCACCATTTCGCTCCAATCCGCCGCGACCAAATCAACCTTGGTCAGGACGATGAAACCGCGCTCAACGCCGAGATACTTGAGGATTGCCAGATGTTCTTCCGATTGCGGCATCCAGCCGTCGTCAGCGGCGATCACGAACATCACCAGGTCCAGCGCGCCGACACCGGAGATCATGGTCTTGATGAATCGCTCGTGGCCGGGAACATCAATAATCCCGACCTCCTCCCCGCTCGACAGGCGAAAGTGCGCGAAACCCAACTCGATGGTCATCTGGCGCGCTTTCTCTTCCGGCAGGCGATCAGGATCGATACCTGTAAGCGCGCGCACGAGCGACGACTTGCCGTGGTCGATATGTCCCGCCGTCGCTATGGTATACATGCGGCGATCTGTTGCAGTATGGCGATTACGTCCTTATCCTCAGCCGGATCAATCGTGCGCAGGTCCAGGAAGAACTCGTCGTTGTTGAGGTACCCGATCAGCGGCGGAGAGGCATCGAGGAGCAGGCGCGGCAATCGCGACATTCTGACTGGAGGCCTGAGAACCAGAGCGATCGAGTCCAGGGTTCCACCCGGGAGTGATCCGCCGCCGGGTGTCGCCGTTGATGCCTTAATCGACACCCCCAGCTTCACTGCATCGATCGCGCCGGCAATCCGCTCGGCCCGACCGCGCAGTTCGGCAACATCGGTCGCAATGGCCCGCCAGAGCGGCAGAACTTCGCTCTGCTCACCGCGCAGGTAAACCAGCGCGACTTCTTCGAGCAAGGCCAGCGTCAGTTTGTCCAGTCGCAGTGTGCGATAGAGTGGATTGCGATGTAAGGCGCTGACGCCTTCGCGATCGCCCAGAATGATGCCGGCCTGCGTCCCGCCCAGAAGCTTGTCGCCGGAGAAGCAGGTCAGCGTCGAATTGCTGCTGATTGCCGATTGAATCGTCGGCTCCGCTTCCATGCCGAACCTCTCCGTCTGCAAAAATGCCCCGGATCCGAGATCGAATACCGAGATGAGACTCCTGGTCGAGGCCAGCTTGGCCAATGCCGCCGGAGTCACCTCTTCGACGAAGCCCTGGATACGGAAATTCGATTGGTGGACTTTCAAGATGATCGCCGTTTTCGGGGTGATCGCCTCTTCGAAGTCACGCAGCCTTGTCTGATTTGTGGTGCCGACCTCGACCAGCCGCGCGCCGGCGCGACGGATGATGTCGGGAATCCGGAAGCCACCGCCGATCTGGACCAGCTCGGAGCGCGAGACAATCACCTCTCGCCTGTTGGCAAATGTGTTGAGGATCAAAAAGAGCGCAGCGGCGTTGTTGTTAACCGCCATCGCGGACGCGGCGCCGGTCAGTTGCTCGAGCAGAAAGGACAGGAACGAGCCGCGCTGACCGCGCTTGCCCGAGATCAAGTCAAACTCCAGGGTTGAATAGCCTTTGAGATTGTCGAAGGCGCGCCGCAAGAGCTCTTCACCAAGCGGCGCGCGTCCCAGGTTCGTATGGATCAACACGCCGCTGCCGTTGATGACGCGCGTGAAGCGGCGTTGTTGCAGCCGACGGCAGCCGGCGTGGATTCGCCTCTTGATCTCCGCAGTAGCCCCGACTGGTTTACCTTCCTCCGCATCTTCCCGAACCTCTTGCAACACAACTCGGATCACATTGGCTACAAGCGGACGTGAGAGCAAGTTGATCTCGGCGTCAAATTCACCCGAAATCAACAACTGCTCGACCGAGGGCAACTCTCTGAGGGGATTTGTATCACTCATTGCGATTAGATTTCTCGAGTCCAGAGATCGCTCAATTCGACCTTCCGCGGACTCAGCTTCGCTGTTTGTCTCACTGATTGCTGCTGAGCTTCCGGTCTCCGGACATCGCTGAATTCAATGTTCCAATTAGTCAACTTCGCCGTCAGTTTCCATGCCGTTGGAGCGATCAGTATCGCCCGCCCCAGAAACAACCCCTCCACGATCGACGGGTTACACGCATCAACACCTATATAATGTAGAAGAATATTGGCGGAAGGGGTAGGAGTCGAACCCACCGCGGATGGCAAGCACCCGCCAACGGATTTGAAGTCCGCGGAGACCACCGGATCTCATCCTCTTCCGCACGTCCCAACCTGTTGACTACCAGTATATTAACAAATCTCCCGCTCCGGCGCTCCAACTTTTTGTGCCAGATTTGTGCCAACTCCATTTCGGCAGACACTCAATCGCCTTCCGTTTCCGCTGCACCGCACGCTGGCATAAAACAGCGTCATCGCCAGCGATGCATGACCCTGCAGTTCTTTGTATTACGAACAAAGATCATCCCCTGCTCCAGATCGACATCCTGCCATTTCAGACCAAGAATCTCGCCGCGCCGCATTCCCGTGTGAACAGCAAACGCCACAACCACTCGTGCCAGTGACCTTACCCCTAAAGACTGGTCCGGAGGAATGTTAGTCTCGCTGGCAGGAAGAAGAGTATCCGGATAGCCAGAAAGCGATTTACACCCGAGCAGATTGTGGCGATTTTGCGCGATGCGGCTCTGTGGCTCGGCATTGGCCGCGTGGCCGAAGCTTGCCGCGATCGGCGCTGCGTGTAAACTAAAGCTGCGCCTCATCGCATCGGCTCTGCGACAATTCACGGCGCAGATGCTTCAATTCTTACTTCAGCAGTAGCATCTTCTTAGATTGCGCGAAATCGCCAGCTGTGATACGATATAGATAGACACCAGAGCTTAGTGGCCGACCGCTTGTATCCGTACCATCCCACGTGATTCGGTAGACGCCTGCCGTCTTCTCCTCATCAACTAGGCTCCGTACAGTCTGTCCGAGTTGGTTATAGATGTCGATTACCACTTGTGAACGCCGCGGTACGCTGAATTCAATCGTTGTAGTCGGGTTAAACGGGTTCGGATAGTTCTGAGCAAGGCAAAATTCACCCGGGACTGGATTGTTATCGTCCTCCCCGACCTCCAGTATCAGCGAGGCCGCAAAATCCTGGTTGGCCTGGTTCGCTGAGACATTGGCATAGACCCGATCGCTTGGAGTGAAGTCGTATCCGGCTTTGCTTGGTGTTACTGTGCCGCTCCAGTCGTATGGTATGTTGAGTGAGTAGTTGCCATCGCCATCGGCGGTGTCGCTCATTGATATACCGTCAACGTAACTCAGGATCGCACCGCCGACTCCCGCATTGCCGGAGATGGTGACTGAATCAGGTGGGTTGACCGTGATCGCAACCGTTTCACTGTCTGCCAGCGCTCCATCAGAAGCGATAAAGGTAACGCTGTACACTCCCGCCTCGGTAGAGTCGGGACTGAAATTGAGGCGCCCGGTCCCATCCCCGTTATCTATGAATCCGGCGTTCGCAGGCAGGCCCTCCGCCGTGAGAATCAGACTGTCACCATCCGCATCAATCGCACTAACTTCAAGCGCCAGCGTGTCGCCCTCCGATACTGACTGCGAATCGATGTCGGCCAGTATCGGCCGTTGATTGCCGGCATCGATCACCGTGATCGCAACGAGTTCACTGTCCGCAAGAGACCCATCGGAAGCAATGAACGTGACATTGTAGACGCCCGCCTGAGTGAAGCTCGGATTGAAATTGAATGTGCCGGTCCCGTTGCCGTTGTCACTGAAGGCGGCGTTCGCGGGCAGGGCTTCAACGAACAGGATCAAACTGTCACCATCAGGATCGGTCGCGCCGACACTGACCGCAAGCGTATCACCCTCCGATACCAGAAGCGAATCAATAGCGGCAAGCACGGGCGGGTCCGGACGATCCTCTCCGAGGCTGAAATCGCCGAATCCAGTCAGAAACGTTGCTTCTGAACTGCTTGCGGTTCTCACGCCCATGACCGGATAGTCCCAGATGCCGGCAGCGTATTGGCCCACTTTGAACAGACTCGCATCGGCTCCGGAGTCAGTGTCTCCTGTATTGAAGCCGAAAGTCGCGTCATAGTTTGTGAAACTGATTCCACTGTTCACAAGAACCCAGTAGCAATTGACACTCTGGGAACTGCCAATTGATGAACTCTCAATATTGGGGTAGTCTCCGGCGATCACACTTGCGGTTAAGTCACCGCTGGATGTTACTCCATAGAACGATGCGGTCAGTGGACAATAACTGCCTGCAAAGCCGATTTCAAAAGTCTGTGATGGCGATCCGGCCGAGACTTGCTTTCTGAGATTTCCAACAACATGGCCGCTCGTGCGCGATACACTTCCTGTCGAAGTGATTGTGACAACCCTTGCTCCCGTGTTGATATTGCCACTGGCAAGTGTTAGCACCCCGCTTACACAGAAGCTGGTGTTGACCATAACCGCACCGCCGGCCTTGTTGATGATCAGGTCACCAAAAATCGTGGTCGCGCTCCCGCCGATCGCTTGATCGGCCGTACCGGTTAGTGTGATGGCTCCGCCCGAAACGATGACAATGTTGTTGTTGTCGAAGTTACCCTTGAGGTCGAGGGTAAAGGAACTGGTGGCGAACGTCGCACTGGGTTCGACGGTGAGGTTACCGGCGATGTTGATGTCCTCAGCAGCAGCGGCGGAACACGTTCCCGCCAGCGTGAGGTTACCGTTGATGGTGCTTACATTGGTGATAGTTTTGGCGCCGCTCCCACTCAGGGTGAGATGGTGATAGGTGGTGGCCTTCACTGTCTGCACCGCCCCGCTGTAGTTGACCGTGTTCGGGCCGGCACTGGCCGTGAGTGTGGTGATACCCGAAGTCCCAC
>JADYYF010000209.1 GCA_020853795.1 Candidatus Zixiibacteriota bacterium | reverse complement strand
CCGGTAGCCCACCCGGAGCGCCAGCGCAGGGTGGGGACCGTTCGTAGGTCGGGTTCCGAGCGTTCCTGGAAATTGAATTGAAGGATGCTCGTGGAAGCGAGAAACCCGACATCTTGTCTATGTGAAAGAGCCCCATGAGAAAAGTTGTCTTTGCTATCAATATCACCGCTGACGGGTTCTGCGACCATACGGACGGGATTGCCGACGACGAGTTGCACGCGTACTTCACCGGACTTCTGCGCAATGCCGGCGTCCTCCTCTTCGGCCGGATCACCTATCAGCTCATGGTTCCCTATTGGCCCGACGTTGCCAAGAGCCAATCCGAAACTGCGACAATCAACGAATTCGCCCGTGTCTTCGACTCGCTCGATAGAGTCGTCTTCTCCACGACACTGAAGCAGGTTGCTGATGACAAGACGCGAATCGTGCGCGGGAATGTCGCCGAAGAGGTGCTCGCGTTGAAGCAGAAGCCGGGAAAGGACATTTGCGCCGGAAGTTTGAGCATTGCGTCCCAGCTCTCGGCCCGCGGTTTGATTGACGAATACCATTTCGTCGTTCACCCCGTCCTTGCCGGCAAAGGTCCGCGACTATTCGACACCATCAAGCTGCAGAACTCGCTTCGCTTGGACTTCCTCGGATCGAAGACCTTCCAATCCGGCGTCGTTGCCCTCCACTACAGACGCCGGTAGCCTGCCCGTGGCGGCAGCCGAGGGTGGGATTCGCTGGAACTACTTGCCGTCTCCCGGGCCTCTCCGCAGGGTCCAGGTCTGCCCTCCCGCCATCTGAACCTCCACCGGGACCCTTCCCGATCACCCCAACCGTGTCGTGCCGACATCTCCCCGCAGATGTGATTGACATCCGCCCCCGATGACACTTTCTTATCATTTGTAGATCAATAAAGTCCACATCCAAACAACGGAGCACCGATGCAGAAAATCGTCACCTCACTATGGTTTGAAGACCAGGCGGAAGACGCCGCCAAGTTCTATACTTCCGTGTTCAAGAATTCGAAAATCACGCAGATCGAGCGCTTCACCGACGAGGCCGCCCAGGCCACCGGCGAGCCGGCGGGTGCCGTGATGATGGTCGAGTTCGAATTGAACGGACAACGGTTCATGGCCCTCAATGGTTCGCCCCAGATCAAATTCACGGAAGCGACCTCCCTGCTGGTCAATTGCGATTCGCAGGCCGAAGTCGACGATCTCTGGGCCAAACTCACTGCCGACGGCGGCCAGGAAAGCCAGTGCGGCTGGCTGAAAGACAAGTACGGCTTGTCGTGGCAAATCGTGCCGACCGAAGTGATGGCCATGTTGCGTGACAAGGACGCCAAGAGAAGTGCGCGGATGTTTGCGGCGGTCATGACAATGCGCAAGCTCGACCTCGCCGCGCTGCGCCGCGCTTACGACGGTAAGTAGCCGCACGTACAGGAGGCTCGCGCCCGCCGCTGATGCCTTGTGGACGAGGCCAAAAATCGCCGCGAGAAATCGGCGCTGTCAGCCGAGAATGATTGTATAATTGATAATTCCCGGCCTTGAGGAGGTTCGACAATGACATCACGATTCATCTACGGCATGTTCCTGGTTTTGGCGCTGTCGCTGCTTGTAGGTTCCAACAGCTCCGCCGCGCCTTTCCCGCTTAACTTCAACCTCGATTCCCTGCAGAAAGCCGACAAACAGCCGCCGGCGTTCGAGGATCATCTCGTCGCCTTCAAGGGCATCGTTACGCAGTATCGCCAGCTTCCGGACGGCCTGCCCTATTTCTTCGTCCAACTCCCGGCGCCGAATCCGAAAAACGACGGCCTCTGGGTCAAGGGTTTCGCCAACGCCAAGCCGGGTGATATTCAAGTCGGCCATCTGGTCGTGATCCTCGGCTACTTCATGGCGACCGACCCGAAAGACAAAGCGATCACGGATATCCACAAGAAGCCTTATCATATCGCCGGCCTCTGCGTCGCCAACGGCACCACGCAGACCGGTATCTACGCCAAAGAGGCCAACAGCATCTGCGCTCAATGGCAGAACGGCACGATTCCTCAAGTCGCCCCTGCCGATCCGCCCAAGGCCAAGGTGATTGCGCCCGCCGAGAAGAAGTAGCGCACGGGCTCGACTCCGTTTCTCGATCGGCCGGTACAAGTCGGGCTGCTTCAGAATTCGATAGCACAAACGCCGATTTCAAGCGTACCTTTTGTGGACAAAACTCTACATGAGAAGGGCTGGACTATTATGAGCAAAGGACGCTGTCTCCGTCGATTGCTGATCGCGATCATCGCTGTCTCGGCATTCGTTTCATTTCCCGGCTGCTCCGATCGACCCACCGACGATGGTCGCAAACCGCCCGATTTCGTGGTCGTGCCGACTGTGGTCACCGTCGGCGATCACTCTTACCGCGCCGCCGTTGAACCCTGGCGCGATCTGGAACCCGGCGATGCCAGCGGCCTCCTCGCACGGGCTATCTTGATCGAAGCTGACTCTATGGACGCCGACTCCAACCTCTCGCCCACCTACATCTGGATCGCCACGGGTGAGCAGATTTGGGGTGCTCCTCTCAAAGAGATCGATCGTCCGTCGTCCTATCGATATCTCATCACCGCCATGGCGCGCAACGGCCCTTACTGGCCGCCGCAAGCGCTGGTTCAGACAGTAATCGAATTTGGCGATGCCGATGGGCAACGCTACCTCCTGCGCGCGCCGGACACCGCCATCTTGGCCGCTTACTGATCGCAAGATCATAAAACGCGACAAATTCGCCCTTATGAATCCTCAATTGTCGCTTGGTGTCCATGAAGTCCCTCAACGTGGATAATTTTATGCTATTTTTGTGGCACCTCCGGACTCTTTGTGCATATAATCGAGTAAACAGTCCAACCTGGAGGGAGAAACGATCCATGAAATCCACGAAAAACCTGCCGACCTGCCGTCCCGGCCACGCTCTCGCCGTTGCTGCTCTCGTCTTGTTCAGCTTCAGTAGCCGGCTTCTCGCCCACTGCGACACCATGAACGGGCCAATCATCCCCGAAGCGCAGGCCGCTCTGGCCGCCGGCGATGTCACCCCGATCCTCAAATGGGTCAAGCCGGAAGATGAGGCCGAAGTTAAGGCTGCCTTCGCCAAGGCGATCACTGTTCGCCGCTCCGGCCCCGAAGCTGCCGAGCTTGCCGACCGCTATTTCCTGGAAACCCTCATCCGCGTTCACCGCGCCGGCGAAGGCGCTCCCTATACCGGCCTCAAGGATGAACCGGCCGAGCCGATCGTCGTCATGGCCGACAACACCATCATCCAGGGCTCTGCGGATGATATGATTGCCAAAATCAACGCCCATTTCGGCGCAGTGATTCAGGAGAAGTATGCTGCCATGATGAAGGCGAGAGCCGACAAGGACAGGAGCGTCGAAGCCGGCCGCAAGTTTGTCGCGGCCTATGTTGACTACATGCACTATATCGAAAACGTGCATGCTGCGATCGCCGCCGAAAGCGGTCACCACCACGAAGGCGCCGCCGACTCTCATTCCGGCGAATAACAGTACAACTCACCATGAGCGGCCTCGAGTTCTGCCTGCATTTGAGGCCGCTCTCTTATACTATCCACTTAACTCATCATTAGTCCGAGACCTCCTGACGAGCGCAACGCGCTCCCCGAAGCGCCAGCGGGCGGCCAACTATTCATTGCCTTTTTGGGCGATTTTCGTATATTTCAGCCGATTTAACGAATCTGCGATCCGACCCGGCCCGTGCGCGGGATCGTTCGCTCTGTCTACTTCAAAAACGCAATGATTCCGTTCGCCATAGCCCAGGAGCCTCCCCATGAAGTTCACTCTTAAAGTCCTCTTGCTCTCGATCCTCGTCGCATCGGCGGTTCATGCGGCCGACCTTTACCGCATTCGCGTCAACAGCCCGGCTGCCGCCGATCACTTCAACCGACTCGATCTCCAGCCGATCAGTCGTTTGCTTGACGGTTACCTCATCCTTGCCGACGCTCCGGCCGCCGCCGCTTTGACCGATGAGCATGGCGCCGAACTTATCGCCAAAAACATTTCAGTCTCCGAGCTGGCCTTCGATCTCCGTGGTGATCGCAAAAACGCCATCCAGTACCCGCTCCTCTTCGAGGACGGCGCCGTCCGTCTCTACCGCGTGCCGGCCAATCTTCTGGCATCTTCGCGCGTTCAGCTTGACCTCGCGCCGGCCACCGTCCTGCGCGTCGCGATCAGCTATACCGAGACCCGCCCGATCAACCGTAAAGCCATTGCTGCCGGCGTCGATCTCGATTCACTCATCGCCCTTGTGCGCCAGGACTCCTTGCAGGCCTACGTCAACCGCCTGCAGGCCTTCGGCCAGCGCGTCACCGGCACCGACTCCAACTTCGCCGCCCAGGTCTGGACGCGCGCCAAGTTCCAGTCGTTCGGATACGACTCCGTCTTCTACGATACCTTCACAACCACGATCTATGGACTTCCTAAGGTCGTCCGCAACGTTGTCGCCGTCAAACTCGGCACCCGCTTCCCCAATCGCTACATCGTCGTCGGCGGACACCAGGACGCCGTTCCCAGCTCGCCGGGCGCGGACGATAATGGCTCGGGGACTGCCGGCACCCTCGAAATCGCGCGCGTACTCGCCGGCATCGAGTCCTATGTCTCGATCGTCTTTATCGCCTTCGATGCTGAAGAGCAGGGCCTGTACGGATCCAATCACTTCGCCGACGCCGCCGGCACTCGTGGCGACAGCATCGATTTCATGCTGAACATGGACATGATTGCGCACTATGAGAATTCGAATCAGGCCAACCTCTACAGCGGTCCCGATCTGAGTCTGACCAATCTCTGGACGCAACTGGCGGACTCTCTTCTCGGCATCAGCGCGACCTTCGCCGGCGTCGCCAACAACTCCGATCACGCTGGCTTCGTCAATAACGGCTACACGGCGACCTTCGTGCACGAGTACATCTTCTCAACCGAGTATCATTCCAGCACTGACAGCACCACCTACATGAATTTCAGCTATATGACCAAGATGGTCAAAGCGTCGCTGGCAACCGTGTACGCTGGGATGCTCAATGTTTCGGCGCCGGCCTTCGAATTCGTCTACGCTCCCGGCGCTCCGGAATATCTCTTCGCCGGCAAAGACACCACCATCGGCCTGACACTCGTGAGCAAGAATAACGCCGCGGCCGTTCCCGGCAGTGGCCGGCTCCACTGCTCGATCAATTCAAGTGCCTACATCGAGACACCGCTCACCGAACTGGCTCTGGGCGAGTACCAATTGACCTTGCCGGCCCTCGCCTGCGGCGACACCCTGCGGTTCTATGTGACCATCGAGGAAACCAGCATCGGCCAAGTCTCTGACCGCTCCGCACTCGCGCCGTATCAGCCCGTGACGGTCACCGAGACAGCCGTTACCTTCGCCGACAACTTCCAGACCGATCTCGGCTGGACGGCGGAGGTTATCGGCGCCACCGCCGGCGCCTGGCAGCGCGGCGTGCCCGTGAATGATCCCAGTTGGGAGTACACCCCCGCGACCGATGCCGACGGCAGCGGCAGTTGCTATCTGACGCAAAACATCATGGGCAACAGCGACGTCGACAACGGCGCCGTCCGCCTCACCTCGCCCGCCTTCGACCTGACCCCGCAAGGGTCGGTCTCATACTATTACTTTCTAACCTTGACCAACACCGCCGGAAACGTTGATCGCCTGCTCGTAGAGATGAACGACGGCCAGTCCGCCAACTGGGCACAGCTCGCCCTGCACTTTTCCGACACCGGCCGCGAGTGGGTTTGGAACAAGATCACTTCAAGTCAGATCGCAGCGGCAGGTCTCGGCCTGACTGCGAACATGAAGGTCCGCTTCACCGCCAACGACGCCAACACCCAGAGCGTGGTCGAGGCCGGGATTGACGGCGTTACCGTCACCACCTTTGACTGCGTGAGCGGACCGTCGTATCTCTGCGGTGACGCCAATGACGACGACCTGGTGTCGATTTCCGATGCCGTCTATCTCATCGGCTACATTTTCGGCGGCGGTCCGGCGCCCGTTCCTCCCGCCGCCGGCGACTGCGATTGCAGCGGCGCCATCAATATCAGCGATGCCGTCTATTTGATAAACTATATCTTTTCCGGTGGTTCGGTCCCCTGCGCGGCTTGCAGTTGACGCGCGACCGTCCCCTTTGAAGCGGCGCTGACACCGGCATCCGGCGCCCGCCGGATGCCGGTCAGCATTGTCCTCTAATGCTGCGCCGCCGTCGTGTTGGTCTGCTGGCTCTTCACATACTGACAGGCCTGATCGATCTCGCGCTTGAATTGCTCCAGGCCGATCTGCAGCCCATTGATGTAGGTGCTCCAGCCCGCCGAGGACTTGGCGTAGTGCAAGGCGTCCTCGATCTCCGCTTGGGTGGCGCCGTTCAGCTTGGCAACTTCCGTGTGATAGTAGATGCAGTATTGGCACTTCGTGGCGGCGGCCACCGCGATCCCCAATAGCTCCCGATACTTGTTCGGAATCGCCCCCGGCGCCATCTGTACCTGTTTGAATAACTCCCATTCCATCTGCAGCGACTCGTCCGGTACCGCCTTGAACATCGACGGCACCAGGCCGAACATCTCTTCGATTTCCTTGTAAATCTGCTCGCGGGACTTCCGGCCCGCCAAGACCTGGCTCTCAGCGGCTGTCCATTTGGCCACCGCCGCTGCCGGATCCTTCATGGCCATCTCGTGGCAGGTCTTGCTGCAGCAGGCATACTGCTTCCCCCCAACGGTCAAATACTGGGTCGACGCACTTACCGTGAATACCTTGCCGCAACCGCACACCGCGACCAGGTTCTCCAGTGACTGCGCCACCAGCACCGCCGGCGCTGCCAACATCGCACAAAGGAGCAGCCAACCGGCAATGAGACGGACGTTTTGCATGACACCCTCCTCAAGTTGTGTGTCGCCGGCGCCCCTAGCGCGCAGACAATCGCGCCGCGGGCGCGCCGTTCGGGCCGTGGCCCTAAAAGTGGATTAAGTGGATAAACTATCGCAACTCCAAGTGACTGTCAACCGCAAATTTCCCCGCGCCTCAGCCGCTTCGACCCCATCGAGAATTCCTTGACATGGCGCTCCGAATCACCCTCATTTTTCTCCATGACCTTCGAAAGATTGTGGGCCAAAGAACACGCCGTCTTGCTGCGTGAACTCCGGGCGCACTTCGGCGGCGAGATCATCGAACCCAAATCCGATCGCCGCCTCGATTCGAGCCTGCAGCGTGGCTATTCCGTTGAACCGTCCTACTTCGTCTATCCCGCCTTTCAATGCGAAATCTCGGGAGTTCCGCTGAAGGTCGAGATCAGCGAAATGGCGCTCGACGGACAGGTGTCCCTCCCCGACGAACGAACGGTGGAATACCTAGTTCTCCGCACCCGCTCCCATACGCCCGGCAACTTTCGGATTCGCCCCGAGGGGATTTTCGACCGCGTCCGCAAAGCGCTCAAACTGCATTGGGAACATGAAACCGGCGACAAAGAGTTCGACCACCTCTTCAATATCGACCTTCCCGATCACCGCGCTTCGCCGGCGCTCGCCCGCCCTGACGTCCGCGCCCTGATCGTCCAGCTCCTGCCCTTCGAGTATTTGCAGGCTCACCCCGGCGGACTGCGCCACTCCACCATGATCGAGGATCCACAACAGCTATCCCGCGATTACGTCTTCCAGCGCCTCGAACGCCTGGTCGAACTGGCAACCATCCTGCGGGACGATCACTCCGACGCCTGAGCCCGACTTCATATTCTTCGCAAGCCGGCCCCTGCCGACCTTGTCCAACCAGTCAGAAATCTCCGGTGCCGACTTGCGGCGCTAAATGAAAGGAAAATGCCAATGCTGCGTGCTGTGCTGCCCCTGCTTCTGGCCACCGTAGGCTTGCTCCAACCGGCTCTGGCTGACGAACACCTTGCGTCCCGTTGGTCGCCCGCGCCGATCGTTGTCGATGGCGATGCCGACGAATGGCGCGGGATCGTCTTTCAGTACTTCGACAACGACAACTCGGCCCTCGGCATTATGAACGATGCCGACAACCTCTACCTGATTGTCCTCTCCCGCGATGAAGCCACCATCCGCCAGATGGAACGGCGCGGCGTGACTGTCTGGATCAGTCCCGACGGCAAGAAGAAGATGCAGTACGGCCTGCGCTACCGTGGCGGCATGGCCAAGGCGCGCATGGACCAACGCGAACGTGCCGGCGACGCGCGTCCACCGCAAATGCCGGAAGGCCGCGAGGAAATCCGGGAAGAGCAGGCGCGGCTTCGCAAGATTATCGAAGTCTTCGACAACAAACAGACCCGAGAGATTCCTGCCGCGGGCGAGCAAGGACCGGCCGCCGCCACCGCGTTCGGCAATGACGTTTACAGCTGCGAATTTCTGATCCCGATCACTGCCGACTCCGGCCGCTACTCGCTGCGGCTGACCGAACCCGGCAACCTCGCGCTGGGAATCCACATCGGCTATGTCTCTGACGCTGACAAAGCCCAGATGAAAGAACGCTTCAAGGAACGCGACGGCGAACCCCGCATGGGCGGCATGCCGCCCGGCGGCTTTGGCGGCGGCGGGATGACTGGCGGACGGCCGCCGCAAATGCGTCGCGACGCCGAGAAAAAAGAATTCTGGATCGCGGTCGACCTGGCCCGCAAACCCGAATAGCTTCCGGCCCGCTCCGCCTTGCTCCACCGTTCCGGAAATTCGCGATCCGGCGAAACCTCAAATGCCCCGGCGGCGTATATTCCTATAATTATAGTAAGTACTTACTAATGTTTAGGAGACGCTTGATGATCCTCCCCCGCAATGTTACCGCATTAGTTTCTCGTTTGGTCGTCCTGGCCGCTCTCACGCTCGCTGCCGGCGCAACCACTGCCGCCGGCGTCGCCCCGCAGCAGGTCGATTCGATCTTCGCTCCGTTCACCTTGCCCGGTTCACCCGGCTGCGCCGTCGCGGTCATTGACAGCCACCGCATCGTCTACAGCAACGCCTTCGGACTGGCCAACCTCGAACATGACGTGCCGAATACGATCGAGACCGTCTTTGACATCGGCTCCAATGCCAAGCAGTTCACGGCCACGGCCATTCTCTTGCTCGAAGAAGAGGGCAAGCTCTCCATCGACGACGACGTGCACAAGTACATCCCCGAATTGCCTGCCTATCCCTGGCCGATCACGTTGCGCCATCTGCTCACCCACACCAGCGGCATCCGCGACTACTTCGAGCTGATGATGCTCAAGGGCGTCTTCGTCGGTAACCAGTACCCGAATCGTTACTACCTCGATTTGATCTGCCGTCAGCCCGAACTGAATTTTCGTCCCGGTGAAATGCAGATGTACTCCAACTCCGGCTTCATCCTGCTGGCGGAAATCGTGAACCGCGTCTCCGGCCAGTCGCTCGCGGAGTTCGCACGTGAACGAATCTTCGAACCCCTTGGCATGACGCACACCCGTTTCGTCGAAGACGCCTCTGTCATCATTCCCCATCGCGCCGCCAGCTACGGCAGTCTTCCCTCCGGCGGCTACTGGCAGGGCGTCTCGATCGCTACCAACAACGGTGATGGCGGCATTCTCAGCACTCTCGCCGATCTCGCACGCTGGGATCGCAACTTCTACGACAACCAACTCGGCCGCAAGTCACAGCTGCTCTTGCGCCGCCTGCAGGAGCCGTTCGTGCTCAACTCCGGCGATACAATTCCCTGGGGCCTTGGTCTGCGGCTGGGTCAACACCACGGCCTCCCCGTTGTATTTCACGGCGGCGCTTACTTTGGCTTCCGCTCGGAAATCTTGCGGTTCCCCGACCAACAGTTCACCGTGATCGTTCTCGCCAATTCCGATAAGGCCGTAGCCTGGACACTCGCCTATCAAGTTGCCGATCTCTACCTGTCCGAATCGTATCACGACGAAGGTGTCGATGCCGCAACTCCGCCATCATATCAGCCCGATCCCCGCGCTCTTGCCGACAAAGCCGGGCGCTATCGCAACCCGATCTCCGGCATCATTTGGACCGTGACACCAACCGACACGACTCTGGAGATCGCCACTTCGACCGGCTTTGCGTTCCAGCTACTCCCGACCGGCGCCGACCAGTTTATTTCCGTCGGAATACCGCAGCAGGCCTCAGTCCGCTTTGAACGCGACAGTGGCAATGCCTGGGCGGCGATCTTCACCTCACCCGGGCAGGCTCCCGCCCGGCTTTCGTCGATTCCCCAGCGGACACAAAACCCGTCGCTGGAAACCTATGTCGGGAAATACCATTGCCGCGAATTGGAGATGACCATCTCGCTGCTGATGTCTGGGGAAGTGCTATCAATGCGGTCGGACGACGCCGATCTGGATTACCGTCTCACACAACTCTTGCCGGACGAGTTTTCGGCGGCCAATGGCGGCTATCTGCTGCACTTCATTCGCGGCGAGCATGACCAGATCGCCGCGCTGGCCATCAGCTCGCAGCGCGTCAAGAACCTCCGCTTTGACCGTATTGCGGGATAGGCACGCTGCCGACGGGAAATGCCGGGGCCTAAGCTGACTTGAAGTGAACGCGGTGGTGCGAGCCGTCACAAAACGGCTTGCTTCCCGAGGCGCCGCAACGGCAGAACGTCGGGTCCTTCTTGATCGCCGTCGACGAATCACCACCCGAAATCTCGACGACGCCGGTCACCAGCAGCGGTCCGTCGGTCGACGGCACGATCGCCACCTCCCCCGACGCCGTCATCTCAGCAGCATCACTTCGCGCTTGCTCGGGCAAAACGCCGGCATCGCGAAAACCCGCCTTCCGGTGGCTGCCATCGCAGAACGGCATCCGCTTCGTCGCACCGCACCGGCACAACGCCACCCGCGTCTCTGCGATGATCGTCTTCCCCTTTTCGTCTTCGATCCGAATCTCTCCGCGCAGATACAACGGTCCGTTCGGTTCGATCCGCACGCAGTTGGTCGCCGGAGTCGTTTCCTCGGCCCCGCCATCGCGTCGGCGAAAGTGCAGCGCCCCGGTCGGACACCGCAGAATCACCTCGGCCACGCGATCAGCGCCGGCATTGTCTGGCTTCACCCACGGTGTGACCGCCGTATCGAAGACCTGCGGCAATCCGCGCACACATTCGGCCGCATGAGTGCAGCGCTTCGCGTCGTAAGTGACCTCAATCTGCTGCCCCGCGTATCGGTGAATTCGCTCTGCCATCCTCAAATCCAATCGAGTTGTTGTTTCGTCTTCTCGTTCGTCTTATCCCCCGTATTGACCGTCCCCGCCGGCTCAAACAACATGATCCAGCACTCCCCCTCTGCCACCGGATTGTGCTCCACGCCGCGCGGCACGATGAAGAACTCGCCGGCATTAATCATGACGTCACCGCTGCGCAGTTGCATGCGCAGGCGTCCGCGATGGACAAAGAACATCTCGTCTTCCTGCTCGTGTTGATGCCAGACAAACTCCCCTTTCAGTTTCGACAACTTTACGTGCTGCCCGTTCAATTCACCGACAATTCGCGGCGACTCGTATTCCTTGATCAATTCAAACTTCTCGTCGAGGTTGACTTTTCGCAATTCCATGATTACCTCTCTGGCGTCAGGCCCGCCGTGACAGCGGCCGGCGTGACTAAGGGATTCAAACAAACATCGAGGATAAAATGAAGCAAACCATCTTCACCGTCGACAGTTTCACCAATCGTCTCTTCGCGGGCAATCCGGCCGGCGTCTGCCTGCTTGCCGACACTATCGATGATACGCTCAAGCTGCAGATTGCGCGCGAACTCAATTTATCCGAGACCGCCTTTCTGCTTGATCACGGCGGCCACTTCAAGCTCCGCTGGTTTACTCCGTCCGTCGAGGTCGATCTCTGCGGTCACGCGACCCTCGCCAGCGCGCACATCATCTGGGAGCAAGGCGCCCGTCGACCGGTAGAGCCCCTTGTCTTCAACACCCGCAGCGGCCAGTTGACTGCCCGTCAGTCCGGCAACTGGATTGAACTCGACTTCCCCGCCTATTCCGTCACCCCGGCCGACAATGCGGCCGCCGTCGGCAAAGCTCTCGGTCTCGCACCTCGCGCCGTCTGGCGCAGCTCCAGCAACAAGCTCCTTGCCGAGCTCGACAGCGCCCACGCCGTCCGCACCGTGCAACCCGACTTCTCCGCCGTCGCGGCCCTCGGCGGCAATGGCGTCATCGTTACCGCACCTTCCGATGATTCCCGCTACGACTTCGTCTCGCGCTTCTTCGCCCCGGCCATCGGCATCAACGAAGACCCCGTTACGGGCGCCGCCCATTGTGTTCTGACACCCTTCTGGCAAGCCCGCCTCGGCAAAAGCGAGATGATGGCGTTTCAAGCCTCCGCCCGTGGTGGCGAACTTAAGCTTCGTCTCGAAGGCGATCGCGTCAAGTTGCTTGGCCAAGCCGTCACCGTTATGCGCGCCGAAATGAATCTGCCGTGAGCAACATTCTCTCCACTTGGCGCTTCATGGGATGGATTATGTGATCGATGTAATGCGCTATAAGTCAATGCCTTATAATTCGCAGACGAACTTGTCGCCCTGCAAAAAATTGGGCAATTCTTGCCGACTCAATGCGTATAACCTCTTGAGTTGGGATGAATTGACAAAGTTGCTAACCTGATTTCGGGGAGTCTACCGTGAACAAGATTATCGCCGTCCTTCTGATCATATCGCTCATTGGCAACATCATCGGCCTGTACTTCGCCTACCACTTTCTGAAGTTCAAAGGCCGCATCGAGAATATGCAGGAGTCGCTCGATGACGCCGCCAAGATTATCAGCGATCTGACCGACAAGGTCGAAGCCAACGTCTCCAAACGAATGGTGTTCCTCCATCACTCCGTCGGCAAGGGCATCCTGCAACAGGGGGGCTTGCGCGACAGTCTGCTGGCGATCGGTATTTCCGTGAAGGGCGCAACTTACGGCGATGAAGTCGGCCAGTTCACCGATATGTGCCACTGGTCGCCTAAGTTCGCGAACGACTTCGACCGTATCCTCGACTTCAAGAATCATCCCAATGTTTACTACCAGGACGGCCGCTCCAACGACATCATCATGTTCAAGTCCTGCTTCCCGAACAGCTTCATCACCGGCGAAGGCTCCGGCCCTGGCGACCCCACCAGCCGCGAACGCACGCTGCAAAACTACAAAGCCAGCTTCGCGGAACTTGGCAAAGTGTTCCGCCAGCACCCCGATCGTCTGTTCATCTACATGACTTTCCCGCCGCTGACCACGGCCGAGACCAACCCGGAGGCCGCCAAACGCGCCCGTGAATTCAACAACTGGCTGCTGAGCAAGTTCTTGCCGCAGTACCGGCAGGAGTCGGGACTCGACAATTTTCAGATTTTCGATCTCTTTGACATTCTTGCCGATTCGGACAACGTCCTGCGCCGGGAATTCCATCGCGACAACGAGCACGACTCTCATCCCAACGAAACCGGCAACAAGATTGTCGCCCAGAAATTCATGGAGTTCTTCAGGCCGGTTTGGAATCAGTGGGAGAACAAGAGCGGCACGCAGGCTGCGGCCACCAAAGCAGCGCTTAGCTCTTAGGCGAGTCCTGCCGGCTGGCCTCGCGCCAGACGCGAAATTCGCTCACCCGCGGCGTCTGGTGCGCATCAAAGTTGCGGATGAAGCGATCGGCCAGAATCTGCGTCGACAGGATGCCGACGAACGCCATATTGTCTTTGAACGAGATCTGCGCGCCCGCCTGCTTCCGGCATTTCTCGTAGAGCTTCCCGGCCATGGTCGGATTGAAAACGCCGACCTCGCTGAGTCGTTGCGGCGAAAGTAACTCCCGGACATACTCCGGTGCATCCGACTGCGTAAATGATTTGGCATCCGGCGCCATGTACGGCTGCTTCGGCCGCTGGAGAATCGCCGGCGGCAGCGATCCCTTCATCGCTTTCTTCAGAATCCACTTCTCTTTCAGACCGAACATTTTGTGCCGCGGTGGAATTCTGGCCGCCAGCTCGATCACGCGATGATCGAGAAACGGATAGCGGCCCTCCACTGCATTGGCGGCGGCCATCCGATCCCCCTGCGACGACAGCAGGTAGCCCGACAAGAGCGACTTGGCCTCCAGGTATTGCGCCCGCGACAACACCGGCCAGCGTGCAAACGCCCCCGGCAGCGTATGCGCGAAGGCATCTTCCGCACTCCATTCCGCTGCCTGCGCCTTGTTCATCGGCAAATAGAAATCCTTGATCCGCGACGTCGTTTTCATGCGTGGCATATGCGAGAAGTAATATTTGTCGGTCTCGGCCAGACCCTCGCGATAGAATTCCTTCAGGAAGTAACTCGACCGCACCTCGCTCAGCGGCAGCGTCGGATACAAGCGCTGCAACAGCAGCGGTCGCCAGCTTGAGTCCGGATGCCGCGACCACCACGCCCGTATCTTCGTCTCCTTGAAAATATCATACCCGGCGAAAATCTCATCCGACCCCTCGCCTGTCAGCACGACCTTGAATCCGGTCTGATTCACCAGCCGCGACAACAGGTACATCGGCGTCGGCGCCGTCCGCAGAATCGGCCGCTCGGTGTGCCAGATCACGTCCGGAAAGTGCTGCGCGATATCGCGGTAGTCGCACTGCACCGAGTGATGACTCGTCCCCAATTGCGTCGCCATCTGCTTCTGATACTCCGACTCGTCAAACGCCGCATCGCCGAACGCAATCGAGAACGACTCCAGCCGGTTCGTCGTGAATTCCCGCACCAGTGCCGCAATCGCCGACGAATCCAGCCCGCCCGACAAGTATGCCCCCACCGGCACATCCGCCCGCAACCGCAGCCGTACCGAATCGATCAACAGTGCATGCAACTCCTCGGCCCATGATTCGACACTGCGTTCTTCGTCGTAGTGCTCCGGATATTCCATCGCCCAGTAGCGCCGCGGCTTCATGCCCGCGCTCGTAATCTCCAGACTGCATCCTGATTCCAATTCACTGATTCCGGCAAATGCCGTCCGCGGTGGCGCGGTCGTCCACCAGGTGAAAATTTGATCCAGCCCTTGCGGATCAAGCCGCCGTTCGATACTCGGATCGCAGAAGAGCGCCTTGATTTCCGATGCAAAGTAGAATCGCCCTTGCTGCGTCGTATAGAACAACGGCCGCTTCCCCATTCGGTCGCGCGCCAGAAACAGCGATTGCTTGCGGGTATCGTAAATTGCAAATGCAAACTGACCGTTGAACTGCTGCACACAGTCGCTGCCCCACTGCTCGTAAGCATGCACGATGACTTCCGTGTCGGAGTGCGTGCGAAAGCGATGGCCATGCTGTTCCAGCACCGGCCGCAATTCGACGTAGTTGAAGATCTCCCCGTTAAATGCGATCCAAACCGTCTCATCCTCGTTGCACAGCGGTTGCTGGCCGGTGGATAGGTCGATAATCGACAGGCGGGCATGCCCCAACGCACACTTGTCGTCCAGGTACGCGCCGAATTCGTCCGGTCCCCGGTGCCGGATAACCGAAATCATGCGCACCAGCAGATCGCGATCCGGCTCCCGCTGGCCTTCAAGCTGAAAATATCCGGCTATGCCGCACACTGATTGCTTCTCCCGCTCGATTCGGATGATCCCGAAATGTTACGCTGTCTGCTGCTTCAGCAATTGCTTGTTGACCTTGCCCGACTGGTATTTCGGCAGCGCGCTCATGAACTCGATGATCTTCGGCACTTTGTAATCGCTGATGGTCCGCCGGCAGTAGGCCTGTATCTCCTTGGCGTCTGCGGCAACGTCGTGCTTGAGCACGATCACCGCCTTGATCGCCTCCCCCAACAGCGGATCCGGAACACCAAAGACACACACCTCGAACACTTTCTCATTCGTCAGCAGGCACTCCTCAACTTCCTTCACGCTCACGCGATTGCCCCCCGTCTTGATGATCTCTTTCTTCCGTCCGACGATAAAGATGAACCCGTCCGCATCCTTGTAGCCCAGATCCCCCGTGTGCAAGCGCGCATCGATCAGCACCTGGCCCTCCTCGTCCGGCTGGTCCCAGTAGCCCAGCATCACGCAATCGCCCGCCACCACCAACTCGCCGGTTTCGCCTGCGGGTATCTCGCGTCCGGCATCATCCTCAATCGTGACCGTGATCCCGCTCAACGGGATGCCGATCGAACCCAGCTTCTCCGCCAGCCGCGCCGGCGGCAAATACGTCACGCGCGGCGACGCCTCCGTTTGGCCGTACATGATATAGATTTCCTTCTGCGGAAATGCCGTCATCAACTTGCGAATGATCTCCGGCGCCATCGCACCGCCCGCCTGCGTGAAATACCGCAGCGATTTCAGTTCGCGGCTGGTCAAGGTCGACTTGCCTAACAGGATCATGAAATTCGACGGCACACCCGACAGCCCCGTGCATTCCTTTTGCTCCAGCGTGTTGAGCACCATCTCCGGATACATGAACTGATTGTCGATCACCAGGCAGCCGCCGCACGCAATATGCGTCAAGAGCAGCGAGTTGCCGTAGATGTAGTAAAACGGCAGGATGACAAGAATTCGATCCGCTTCCGTCAGCTTCAAGTACTCGATGGTCGCGAAGGTATTACTCACCAAGTTGAGATGCGACAACATCACCCCTTTCGGCGTGCCGGTGCTGCCGGAGGTGTAGAAAATCGCCGCCAATTCGTGCACGGCACCGTTGCGCTGGCGGATTATCGGGGCATCTCCCCCGGCGCTCAGCCGCGCCTGGACTGTCCCCCCCTTGATCTCGTCGAAGGTGGTTACCGGAACCGCTACATTGGGGAGCCTCAACGCAGCGTCGCAGATTAGCAGATCCACCGGCGTCTCGCCCTGAAGCGCACCCGCCAGTTGCCGCCGATAGCGCGAATGCGCGATCAGAACCTTGATGCCGCAATTGCCGAGGATGAAGCGTAGCGTCTCGGCCGTGGCCGAGGAATCCAGCGGCACCACCACCAGCCCGGCCGCGGTGACCGCAAAAAACGCCTCTACATATTCGATTGAGTTTTCGACGAGAATGCCAACCCGGCTGCCGGTCGGCAGTTGCAGTTGTCGCAGTCCGTCAGCCAGCCGCGCCGCTTCAGTGCAGAGCTGCCGATATGTGACCGTTCGCTCCTGGTCGATCACCGCCGGGCGTTCCGGAAATCGTTGCGAACTCCGCTCCAAGAGATCGGTGAGCTTCATAACTGAATTATCGGGAAAGGCGCTGGCGCCCTAAACCGGCGCGAGCGGCCGCGCGCTCTATCCGGCGAGCTTCTTCCGTATGTATCCCAGCAGGCACTCGACGCTGTCCAGGTTGGTCGGGAGCATCTCGTTGTCGGCGACCGTGATGCCGTATTTCTGCTCGAGAAACCCCGTCAACTCCAGAATCCCCATCGAATCCACGATCCCTTTGCGCATAAACGAATCGGAATCGCTGAAATTGACGCTCTCGTCGCCCAGCAGAAACGTATCGACAATGAACTGCCTGATCTCGCCTCGCACTTTCTCTGCTTCAACCTGCATACGCTTCCTTATTGCTTCACAGGACGCCCCGCCGCTCCTGCCTGGTTCCTGAATCCTACTTGATCTCCAACGGCGGCAGCCGCAGCGGCTCCGTCGCCACGATCTTGCGCTCGATGTTGGCATACCCGTGCTCCACCTGATCGACCGTCAGCCCCAACACCTCTGCCGCTTTGGCGGCCGGCACTCTGTGCTCCAGAGCATACCACAGCATGTCCATGCGGTAGAAGTCGAGCCCGAAGAAGAATTCCTCCTGCGTCTGATCCGCACCGTAAGTATCCGTCGTCGGTGTCCGCTTGAGGATTCCTTGGGGCACACCGAGATACTCCGCCAACTGGAACACCTGGATCTTGAACAGGTGCGCAATCGGCTTCAAATCGGTGCCGCCGTCGCCGTACTTCACGAAGAATCCCTGCATATGTTCGTCTTTGTTGCCCGTCCCGACGACCGCCCAGTTGCGGCGCTCGGCATGATAGTACAACGTCGTCATCCGCAGGCGCTGCTTCAAATTCGACGAGGCCACGATCTGCGCGTACGCCGCCGGCGGCATCCGCTTCACCTTTGGCGCCTCACCCTCCCGCTGAATCGTCAGGTGGAAGAAGTTGAAGGTGTCCTTCGCCAGGATATTGCCCGGAATCGTAATCTTGCACTTGTAGCTCTCGTCGAATTCCGGAAATACCTGCTTGATCGCCTCGTTACGCTTGGCGTAGCAGCCCATACCTGCCAGTCCGCCGGTGATTTCTTCCTTGATCGCCTCGAAACCGAACGTCGCCGCCAGTTCGCGCGCCAGTCGCTCGCTCTCGCCGGACGACTCCTTCTCCGGCATCATCACGCCCAGAACCCGCTGCGGTCCCAGCGCGCGCGCACACAGCGCCGCCACGACCGACGAGTCGATCCCGCCGGAAATCCCCACCACCGCACCGCTCTTCTTCAAATCATCGCGAATCTGCCGGCGGATGGTCTCGCATAGCGCGTCTGTTACCCGCGCGGCATCCAAGCGCAATATGTCCTTATGAAACTCCAAGTGATACCTCTGCTTGCTGCATCATTATCTGCCCAAATCGGCCACTACGTTATTATCGGAAATTGCGGAATCCAACTGCATCGTCTGCCCGCCGCTGCCGCCTAATGCCCGTGTCCAACCTTCAGCTTTTCCAGCCCCTCGATGCGGGGGATCGTCCCCACCACCGCAAAGCCCAGTGACTGCTCGGCATCATCGATCTTCTTAATCGAGTTGTCGAAAAACTCGGCAATGATTACGGCGCCCACGCCGAGCGAGATCCCCACCAGGAAGCCCAGCAACACGATCATCCGCTTGTTCGGCCAGATCGGCGACCGCGGCGTCCGCGCCGGCTCCACCACCCGAAACTTCGATTCGCTCAGCAACGCCTGCGAAATCTGCGTGCCCTCCGTGGATAGCTTGAACTGGTCGCGCAGAAGCCGCGCGGCGTCAATCTCGCGGTCCAACTGCTCAATCCGTGCCGCATACCCCGGCATCAGGCTCACCCGCCGATTCACCTCGGCCACCGCCAGCTTGAGATTGTTGTTGTAACTGTACAGCACTTCCAGCCGCAGCCGCGTCGCAAACAGCGTGCTCAAGCTCTGCTGATCGGCCGCGGACAGATCGCTGAAGCCCGCCTTGACCAGACGGTCGACCTCGGCGTCCATCCCCGACATCAGCTCATACAACCGCACCTTAAACGAAACCAGGCTCGGTGCATTCCAACTGTACTTCTGCATCAACTCCATCGTCGAACCGAGCAATTGGTTGATCTCACCCTGCGTCTTGGTGACGCTCTCCGACGGCTGAAAGCTGGGCAATCCGCCCGGCAAGCTCGCCAGCCGCAATTGCAACTCGCGCACCTCGTTCTCTTTGTTGCTGATCTCCAGCGTAATCCCCTGGATTTCTTGCGTAATCTGCCGCCGGTTGGCTTCCGAGGCCACCCCCTCGTCCACCTGCATCTGCACCTGCTCCGTCTCCAGCGCGGTCTTCTGGTTGATCTTGTCCTGCAAGTCCCGCTCGTAGATCTCGAGTTGGTCGGAAGAGAAATTCGAGGTCGCGCTGACCGCCCGCGATTCCTGCTTGGTCTTCTCCTGAATGAAAATGTCGCCCAGATTCTGCGCGATCAATTTCGAGCGCTCCGGATCGGACGACTGCGCGATGATGCGCACCTGGTTCAGCCCGGCAAATTCCACGTGGATGCGATTCCGCAAGGTCTCCAGCAGGATGTCGAACTTGAGATCGTCCAGCGGCACATCCGGCTGCTGCACCTGAAGCTGCCGCGCCATCAGTTCGATTCCCGGATCCTTGTCCAAACCGATGTTGCGACTGAGCTGGCTGATGAACGGCGCCGAAATGATCTCATTCTGTAGACTCTGCAGCTCGCGCGACTGCGTTTCGGGATTGCCCCCCAGGCCCGATCCCCCGCCGCCGATCAGCCGCTGTAAATCCTGCGACAGCCGCACTGGCTTCTCCATGAAGATCGTCACCGACGACTCGAAGACCGGCGTCAAATAGAACGTGCTGGCGGCCGTGACCACCGTCACCAGGATGGCCGGGATCACCAGCAGCCATTT
>JADYYF010000208.1 GCA_020853795.1 Candidatus Zixiibacteriota bacterium | reverse complement strand
GGGACCTTGGCGGTTTTTTTCGGCCAAGAAATCCAAATCATGCCGTTCCGTTCCAACTGTTTGAGGAATTGCGGCAACAGTGCGGCCAGGCGCGGGCGCTGAGTGGCAAAGCAATGAATGAAATCGGCGATCTTGGCGCGGGCGTCGACGATGGTGACATCCGGCGGCAGCGGTCCGACGAGACGCAGGTAGTTGTCGGGCTCGTTCACGAGGCGAATACGAATACCGGGTTTGATGCCGAGTTTGGCGAGCAGGGGGGTTGTCGAATATCCGGCCACGATGATGAATCCTCCCGAAGTCAGGCGACGCGCGGTCGCATCGATAATATCGACCTATGAATGATATAATTTAGCCGATGGAGTTGCAAGCGGAGAATCGGGCGGTGGGGAGAAACCGGACGGGATGCAGGAAAGCGCGCGGCGGTTTAGAAGGGCGAGAATCCAGCGCCGGACCAGTAGTCGCCCTTGAGTTCCTCCTGTTGGCGCAGGAGGGCATTGTAGTGGCCGGCCTCCCAGGTGGCGAGTTCGCCGAAGAACCTGCGCGCCTCCGGATCGAGGGAGGATTGCGCTTGTTCCTGATAGAATTTGATCGCGTCGCGCTCGAGTTGGATGCCGATGGCCAGCGCACTCATTTCGAAGTGGGCGTCCTTGACGCGCGATTTGATCGCCGCGGTGAAGATCGGGAAGCTGCCGGCCAGATCGGAACCGTGGCCGAGACGCGCGTTGACGTCGAGGCGGCCGGTCTGCAGCAACGAGTCGTAGTGGGTCTTGAGAAAACTTAAGTGCTCGAGTTCTTCGCGGGCGAGCTGTTCGAAGACCTGCTTGCCTTTGGGGTCCTGGGTCGTATTGGCGGCCATCATGTAAAAGCTGTGGCCTTCGCGCTCCGCCATGGCAGCCTTGAGCAGAGCGTCTGAGAGGGGAGATTGATGCATGGTCATTAGCGGCTCCTGATTCAGTTCCTTGGCTGGGAAGAAATTGATTAGCGGGAGAGGAAGCAAGGTGAAATCAGCCGGTCGAGGCTGAGGCGATGACACTTGCTGCCGGAGCGCCGGCGGAGTTTGCGTAAGGTATTGCATCGAAACGGCTTGCGGCTCAGTCAGCGGAACGAGGCGGTGAGTCTCGGCGCGCCGATGAAAATGGACTTGACAGCGCATGATGGTAAGTTATTATTTGGATGTTATAAATCTGAACCAATTCTGACTTACTGACCAGTCAGGGGAGCAGCAAAGTTGGCGGGCAGCCAAAGTTATTCCTCAGTTTCGGCTGAGCCGTGGGTTTCATGCGAATTGGCTTGGCCGGCACCGATGCGTTCCGGTAATGCGGGAACGCGGCAATGTACCCTCTATAGTTCTACCCGACTCGAGAGCTCGGGCAGATTCCGGCTGATCTCAAGCGCGCCTCGGTCATTTTCAATCCCGCGCGGCGCCTGCGCCCTGCTAGCTGAAGAAAGGAGGCGGACAGGCACGAGCGGCGAATGAAGCTGTGACGGAACGCGCCGGCCGCGGGGGAGAGCGCGGCGCGAAACTTCGACACCACAACTGAGACGGAGTGCGCAAAGCATTTTGGAGGATAGTATGAATCGCAAAGACCTGCTCAGCGGCGCGGCGTTTTGGGCAATTGTGCTGCTGGTGTGGTTTTCCTGGATCGCGTCGGCGCAAGGACAACCGAGCGGGTGTCCGGCGGGCATGACGGGATACTGGATGCTCAATGAAACGACCGGGGGCACTTACGATGACTATTACAACGGCAACGACGCTACCTGCGTCAGTTGCCCGACGCCCGGGGCCGGGATTATCAGCAACGGGCAATATTTTGACGGCGTCAACGACCGGATCGACGTTCCCGATAACGTCAGTATCGACTGGTCGGCGAGCAGCAGCTTCACGATCGAATTTTGGATGCGTTCCAGCGGCTGCGTGTGTACGGAGGCGTCCTGGAATTGCAACCAGGTGATGGTGGGGCGGTCGTCTGCGGTGACGCCGTGGTGGATCGGTTTCAACTGCGGCACCGGCGCCGGGCCGGTGAACACGCTGCGCTGTTATTTCGACAGCGGCATCGACATGTTCAGCAGCATGACGCTGAACGACAATGCCTGGCACCACATCGTGTTCGTCTACGATCAGGCCACAGGGCAGTACTTGCTGTACATCGATGGTGTTCTTGACAACAGCCTGGCAGCGGCGGGCAAGGACCGATCCGGCGCGGGGCCGATCGGGCTGGGATATTACGCCAGTAACTTCCAATACTCCGGCGCGCTGGATGAGTTTGCGCTCTACAATCAAGCGTTGCCGCTGAGCGAGATTCAGAATCATTACAACACGGGTGCGGGGCAGACCTACTGCACAATGAACCTGCCGCCGGTAGTGTCGGATATTTTAGATCAGACGATCGCCGAAGGCGGTAGCTTCGCGACGATTGCGCTCGACGACTTCGTCGTCGATCCCGACCATACCGATGCTGAGATTCTCTGGTCTTATGCGGGCAACACCGATCTGAGCGTCAGCATTGACGGCAACCGGGTGGCGACGATCACGGCTCCGAACAGCGAATGGTCGGGAAGCGAGACGATCACGTTCACGGCGACCGATCCGGGCAGCCTGTTCGACGCGGATGCGGCGAGCTTCACGGTAACCGCAGTCAATGACCCGCCGATCGTGACAGACATTCCCGATCAATCGATTCTCGAAGGCGGGAGCTTCGCGACTATCGCGCTGGACGATTACGTCAGCGACGCGGATGACGCCGACGCTGACTTGACCTGGACCTATGCCGGCACGACCGATCTGACGGTGGCCATTGACGGCAGCCACATCGCGACGATCACCGCGCCGTCGCCGAGTTGGACCGGCAGCGAAACGATTACCTTCACGGCCACCGATCCCGACCTCGCGACCGGCAGCGATGCTGCGACCTTTGCGGTAACGGGTGTGAATGATCCACCGGAGGTGGCGGATATTCCCAACCAAACAGTGGCGGCGGGGTCGCCGTTTGCGACGATCGCGCTGGACGACTATGTCAGCGACCCGGACAATCTGGATAGCGAAATCGGCTGGAGTTACGCTGGCAATGTCGATTTGACGGTGGCGATCGTCAATCGGGTGGCGACGATCACGGCGCCGACGCCGACCTGGACGGGCGTGGAGACGGTGACGTTTACAGCGACCGATCCGGGCGCGCTCGCCGACGCCGATGCGGCGACTTTCAAGGTCGTGGGAACGGCATGTCCGCCGGGGATGAGCCACTACTGGAAATATGATGAAATGACAGGCGGGTATTATGCCGACAGCTACGGGTCGAGTCCGGGCACTTGCGTGAACTGCCCAACTTCGATTCTCGGTACTGTTGGCAACGCGCTGCAGTTCGACGGCGTGAATGATCGGGTGGATGTGCCGGACGACGGCTCATTTGATTGGTCGGCGACGTCGAGTTTCACGGTGGAATTCTGGGCCCGGCCGGTCGGCTGCGGCTGCACTTCGCCGACATATTCCTGCAACCAGGTGATTGTCGGGCGGTCACCGACGGCATCGGGCGGCTGGTGGATCGGGATGAATTGCGGCTTTGACGCCGGCGACGTCAACCGCCTGCGCTGTTATTTCGGCGGCACGACCGATCTGCGCAGCACAACGCCGTTCGACGACGGGCAGTGGCATCATGTCGCGTGCGTGTACGACCAAGCGGCCGGCAACTACCTGTTGTATGTCGACGGGGTGCTGGAGGTCACATTGGCCGCGGCGGGACAGGATCGCTCCGGGAGCGTGCCGCTGGGAATCGGCTACTACAGCAACGGCTATCAGTACGACGGTGATCTCGATGAGCTGGCGCTGTATGATGTCGCGCTCGATGCGGCGACGATCACCGAGCACTTCGACAACGGCGCGTTGGGTATCGGCTATTGCACGCACGGCAACGCCGCGCCGCAGATCACTTCAGTGCCGGTGACGACGGGGATGGTGGGAGTGCCGTATGCTTACGACGTCAACGCGACCGGATTCCCGACGCCGACCTATGCGCTGAACGTGTATCCGAGCGGGATGGGTATCGATAACACCGGCGGGCTGATCACCTGGACACCGATCATCAGCGGCATGTTCAATGTCGAGGTGGTGGCGAGCAACAGCGAGGGGAGCGCGACGCAACCGTTTGTGATCACGGTTGATCCGGCCACCGGCTGCGGTCCCGCGATGACGCATTACTGGGAACTCGACGATCCGAACACGGGGACATTCGAGGATCGCGTCGGCACGGCCGATGCCACCTGCACCAACTGCCCGACCCCGGCAGCGGGTTTGGTCGGCGGGGCGCAGTTGTTTGACCGGGTGGACGACCAGGTATTGGTGCCGGATGACGACAGTTACGATTGGGATGCGACCGACAGCTATTCGATCGAATTCTGGATGAAAGCGGACTGCGGTTGTACGAGCGGTGACTACACCTGCAACGAGGTGATTCTCTCGCGCTTCGACATTGCCAATCCGTGGTGGATCGGCTTGTCTTGCCGCACGAGTGAAAATCCGGGCAAGTTGCGCTGTTACTTCGGGGCGACAACCGATCTGTACAGCACGGTTGATGTGAACGACGAGGTTTGGCATCACGTGGTGTATATCCGGGACAATGCCCTGGGTGAGTCGCGGCTGTATGTCGACGGGACATTGAATTCGTCGGTAACGGTGGCGGCGCCGGATCGCGGGGGCGTCAGCAAGCCGATGCAGGTCGGCTGGGCGAACGGTGCACCGTTCTATCGTTACGGCGGCGTGCTGGATGAACTGGCAATCTACGATGATGTTGTGAGCGACGCCGTGATTCAGCAGCACTACAACGGGGGAAATGGAACGCCGTATTGCGGTCTTTGCGGTGATGCCGACGGCAGCGGCGCCGTGAGCATTTCCGACGCGGTGTACTTGATAGGCTATATTTTTGCCGGCGGTCCGGCCCCGGTGACGGAGTGGACGGGTGACGTTGATTGCAACGGACTGATTACGATTTCCGATGCAGTCTATCTTATCAGTTACATTTTTGCGGGAGGTCCGGCACCCTGCGCGTTGTGCAAGTAATTCGCGCGACGCAAAGCCGACGGGCGGACACCGGTCCGCCCGTTTTTTTTTGCTCCACAAGCCGGACCGTGCCGTTAGCGAACAAATCGCTACCGTTCGCGGAATCGGATTGGCTGTCAACACAGTCCTTACGTCTCCCAGGATATACAAATCGCGGTCAGCAGAGGCGGGCGGGACCAAGGCTCGGCCGCCGGGCGAATGCGAAATCCGGCAATCCGTACCTGTCATAGGAGAGGAGCATGCACCACAGAAGTAACCCGACTGCTATTATCATTGTCTTTGCGATTACGGTTTTGATCGGACCGGCGACGGCTCAGACGACGTTTACCCGCATCACCGACCCGGGCAATCCGGTGGTGTCTGATATCACCAACGCGACGTATACCGGATGCGCGTTCGTGGACTACAACAATGACGGGGCACTCGATCTGATTGTCGTTGATCCGAACCAGACCAAGCTGTACAAGGGCGACGGTATGGGCGGTTTCACGCGGATCACCAACACGCCGATCACATCAGGCACTTTCTTTGCGCTGGGGACAACCTGGGCCGACTATGACAACGACGGTGACCTCGACTGTTTTCTGGCCGGCACCGGCGGCGGGGCTCTTTACCGGAATAACGGCAATGAGACGTTCACTCAGGTGCCCTCGGCACAACTGGGGACCACTGATCTGCGCGGCTGGAGTCCGGCCTGGGGTGACTTTGACAGCGACGGCAACATCGACCTGGTGATCACGTTCCCGACCGGATTTGTCGGAGGCACCCAGCGGCCCAATCGCATGTTACACAACCAGGGGCCGCCGGACTATTCGTTCGCGGTGATCGACACGGGCGTCATTGTCACGGGGCTGAAGCCATACACCTCCGGCAACTGGCAGGACTACGATCTGGACGGCGACGTTGATCTGTTCATCGGCAGCGGACCGGCATCAGCGTCACCGGGACTCGATGACCTGTACCGCAATCGGCTGAAGGAGACCGGTGTGCCGGGGTTCGAACGGATCCTGACCTCACCGCTGGCGGATGATCCGGGCGACGGCCAGGTGTGGAACTGGATCGACATTGACAACGACGGCGACCTCGACGGCTATCGCACCAATTGGGGCGGCGGATCGCTCGGACTCAGGAGTAATGACCTTTATGTCAATAACGGCGGGGTATACGTCGAGTTGACCGGGGAAGAGATCGTCGACGATCAGACCGTCTCGCTGTCGAGCATCTGGCAGGACTTTGACAACGACGGGGACCTCGATTGTTACACGGTCAACATCGGCTTCAACAAGTACTACCGCAATGAAGGCGGAACCTTCTTCGGGGATTTCCTGGGCGATCATGTCAGCACGCAACAGCAAGGATCGGGCGGCACGGCGGGCGATTTCGACAATGACGGCGACATGGACATCTTTGCCGTGGCGTCGGGCGCGAACAAACGCCTGCTGTTGCGCAACGACTACGCCGGCCCGAACTCGTGGCTGAAGATCAAGCTGATCGGACAGCGGTCCAACGGCGCGGCGATCGGCGCGCGGGTGTGGGTCAAGGCCACGATCGACGGCGATTCGGTCTGGCAGACGCGCGACCTGGCGGCGCAAAACACCTTCCTCGGGCACAATTCGTTCGAACTGCACTTTGGTCTGAAGTCGGCAACGGTCGTGGATCACCTGCGCGTGGAGTGGCCGTCGGGCATTGTCTTTGACACCACGATGGTGGGCGTCAATCAGACGCTGACACTCGTCGAAACTTGTGAGGACGGCGACGGTGACGGCGTCGGATGCCTGGACAACTGCCCGGCGGTTGCCAACCTGTCGCAACAGGACGGCGACGGCGATGGTGTCGGAGATGCCTGTGACAACTGCAGCGCGACGGCGAATCTCGACCAGTCCAACAGCGACGCCGATAGTCTTGGTGATGCCTGCGACAACTGCGCGAACGTCGCGAACAACGATCAGCTCGACCGCGACGGCGATGGATGGGGAGACGCGTGCGATAATTGCGTTGAAGTCGCCAACCCGGGACAGGAGGATGCCAACAGCAACGGCATCGGCGATGCCTGTGATTACGTCTGCGGCGACGCCGACGGCAGTCAGGCGTTGTCGATCTCGGATGCGGTGTACTTGATCAACTATATCTTCGCGGGCGGGCCGGCCCCCGCACCGATTCTCGCGGCCGATGCCGACTGTTCGGGCGCAGTGTCGATCTCAGATGCCGTGTATCTGATCAATTTCATCTTTGCCGGCGGCCCGGCGCCGTGCGCGGCTTGTCCATAGCGGCGCACCCAGTCATCGCCCCGGGCCATGTTCACGACGCCGGCAGCAGGATCAGGCTGCCGGCATCTATCCGGTGGGGCGCGAAACAGATTAGACGGAAGGAGAGAATTCTGCGTTAAAGAGGATATGGCTTGTTCCGAGTTCTTGTCCAACGACAGTACCCACACCGGCAGCGCGACGCTGGAGTTGATCCGGCGGGCCGTGCCGGCACGGGGGTTGCGCGTCGTTATCGCGCTGCTGTTGTGGACGCTGATTGCGCTGGGTTCGGCGACGCATTGGTGGTTTTTTCCGCAAGGTCGGTATCCCTACACATGGTGGGAACTGGTGGCAGCCAAGTGCGGCGTGTGGTATTTCTGGGGCGCGCTGGTGCCGGTGATTTTCATGATCGCCGCGCGATTCCGGCTTGATCGGGCTTGCCGTTGGCGCCATTTGGGCGCACTGTTGCTGCTTGGGATGGCGTTGACCCTGATCTATTCGGCCGGCTACGCGTTGATCATTCTGGCGGTGATCAACGAGCCGGGAAGTTACGGTTTCGGCGACATGCTGCGCTTCGTGCTGACGATGCACTCCACCTGGTACTTCCTGGCGTTCGGGGTGGTGGTCGGCATCGAGCACGGCGCGCTGTATTACCGGCGGCTGCTGGAACGCGAGCGACTGGAGGGGCAGTTGCGGCGGCAATTGGCGGAATCGCAATTGGAGCAACTCAAGGGGAGATTGCATCCGCATTTTCTGTTCAACACGCTGAACACGATTTCGGCGCTGGTCCTCAGTGATCGCACGGCGCCGGCATACGAGGCGCTGGTCGATCTGGCGAGCCTGCTGCGACTCAGCCTTGACCGCAGCGAAGCGCAATTTGTCCGGCTGGCGGAAGAACTGGAATTCACGCGACTCTACCTGAGCTTGATGGCGCGCCGCTACCCGGAGTCGATGGCGGCGCAGGTTAATGTTGATGCCGCGCTCGAAGCGGCGATGGTGCCGAGTCTGATTCTGCAGCCGCTGGTTGAGAACGCCGTCAAACACGGACTGGCGGACGGCGCGGGATGGGTGCGGATAGCCGGCCGGCGGACGGATGAGTTGCTGCATTTGGAAGTCAGCAATTCTGTTTCGGCTGCGACGACGGTGTTGACGGAAGGCTGCGGCCGCGGCCTGGCGGATCTGCGCGAGCGACTGGCGTACCTGTACGAGGGCCGCCAGGATTTGCTTACGGTTGCGAGCGATCCGACGGAGTATCGCGTACAACTCAGAATTCCTTATTCCATGACGAGAGAGGCAGGCGAAAATGGCGGCGAAGCTGCCCGCGCCAATGCGCGCGCTCATCGTTGACGACGAACTGCCGGCACGCGAACTGCTGCGATTGTTGCTGGCCGATCGCAACGATGTCGAGATCGTCGGCGAATGCAAAGACGGCCGCGCGGCGGTGGCGGCGGTGACGGAGCTGCGGCCGGACTTGATGTTCCTCGATATCCGCATGCCGGGGCAGGACGGGTTTGCCGTGCTGGAGCGACTGGGGGAGTCGGCGCCGATCGTGATTTTTGTCACGGCCTATGATCGCTATGCGTTGAAGGCGTTCGAGTATCACGCGTTGGACTATCTGCTCAAGCCGATTCGACGCGAGCGACTGGCGCAGGCGCTGGCGCGCGCGCGCCGCGAGCTGGATGCGCGACCGCGGCAGCGGCAGGCAAAGCGCATTCGCGAGTTGCTCGAATACTGGCATCACACGCCAGCCGTTGAACACGAGCCGCGCTATCTGCAGCGGGTGTTCGTCAAGTCGGGGCGGCTGTCGCTTTCGATCGAGACGGCCGCGATCGACTGGATTCGCTCCGACGATCACTTTGTAAAGATCTCGGTGCGCGGCAAGGCGCACCTGCTGTTTGCCTCGATCCGGGAGATGGAAGAGCGGCTCGATCCCACGCGGTTCCTGCGAATTCACCGGACGTCGATCATCAACCTGAGTGCGGTCAGGGAATTCCGCCTGCTGGCGCTCGGGCGGTGTCAACTCGTGCTCAAGGATGGGTCGGAGCATGCCGTGAGCCGCAATCGTCGGGCGGCGCTGCAAGCGCGCTTGAGTCCGGCTCAGCAACGCGCGCCAATCAGATAAGCGGACAATCTTATACGAGCGAGTCGGGGGCGGGTCGGTCTTTGAGTTCCTGGAGCGCGAGCGGTTCGAGTTGGCCGCGACGCAGCGCCGCGACCGCCTCGACCGCCGCAGCGGCGCCGGAGAGAGTGGTGATGCAGGGCACATTGTGCTGCAGGGCGGCGGTGCGGATCGACCAGCCGTCGCGGTGCGAGGTTTCGCCAAGCGGCGTATTGATGACCAGATGCACGCTGCCGCTCTTGATAACGTCGACGCAATTGGGGCGGCCTTCGGAAACCTTGAGGACGCTCACCGCATCGACACCCAGATCGTTGAGGAAGGACGCCGTGCCGGTGGTCGCCATGACGGTAAAACCGAGCGCGTGGAATCTGCGCGCGACGCTGAGAATGCCCTTCTTGTCGCGATCGTTGACGCTGATCAGAATCGCGCCTTCGGCAGGGAGCCGCAATCCGGCGGCCAATTGAGCCTTGAAGAAGGCGCTACCGAAGTCGTTGCCGACGCCCATCACCTCGCCGGTCGAGCGCATCTCCGGCGACAGGCGCGGATCGACACCGGGGAATTTGACGAAGGGGAAGACCGGCGTTTTCACAAAGTAGCGCGATACCGGCAGATCTTCGGTCAAACCGAGTTCGCGCAAGGTGCGCCCGAGCATGAGACGGGTGGCGATTTTCGCCAGCGGTTGGCCGGTGGCTTTGGCGACGTAGGGCACGGTGCGGGAGGCGCGTGGGTTGACTTCGAGTACGTACAGTTCGCCGTCCGCGATGGCGTACTG
>JADYYF010000207.1 GCA_020853795.1 Candidatus Zixiibacteriota bacterium | reverse complement strand
CTCAACAGGAGGTGAATGGATGAAATTCATCGAAACCCCGAGCACAGCGATTGCGAAGCCGTGCCCCTGCTACAAGCGGCTCTTCTTGATCCTGCCGCCGTTGCAGGACTAATAGCGTCGCAAACCGACACCGGCGTCGTTTCGGCGCCGGTGCCGCTATCTGAGGATCAATCGTGACCGGACTCCATACTCCCGACAGCCGCCGACCCGACATCGTCGGTATCGAAATTACCCGCGTTTGCAATCTCACCTGCCCGCACTGCTACACAGCGGCCGGGCGCCGACCGATGAACGAGCTTATGACCCCGGAACTGCAGTCGCTGATCGACCAATTGATCGCGCTCGGCCCGCCGCGCGCAATCGGTTGGACGGGCGGAGAACCGCTCCTGCGCGAAGACCTTTATGAACTGGTAGAGTACGCCTTCGCGCGCGGTCAGATTCGCTCCGGCGTGACCACCAACGGCTTGTTGCTGACACCCGAGCGCGCCCGGCGTCTGCACGCCGGCGGGGCCTATGCCATCCAAATCAGCGTCGACGGCTCGACACCGGAACGAAACGCCCGCATGCGCAACGCCACCATCGAGGATTTCGCCACCATCCTCGCGGCGATGAAAGCCGTCAAAGCGGCTGGGCTGCAACTGCATCTGGCGATGCTCCTGGGTAAAGAGACGCTGGACGATGCACGCAATCTCCTGAAGTTGGCGGTCGATAGTGGTGCCGACGGCGTACGCTTTTGCGGCTTTGTGCCGGCCGGCCGCGGCCGCACCGATTCCGTCCGTCGGCGGCTGGAGTTTGGCGGTTTGGATGAGCTGCGCGAGTTTGTTGTCGAGGCGCAGACCACCGATGCGTTGATGGTGATGTTCGACCCGGCCTTTGGCCCTCTGCCACCTGATTACCAATTTCACGAATGCATCGCCGGCAAACAGGCCTTATATGTGAGTTCAACGGGGGCAGTCTATCCCTGCACCTCCCTGATTTCGCCGCGCTTTGAGGTCGGCAATCTCAGGCAGCGGCCATTGGCGGAAATCTGGAATGATCCGCGCATGACCGAAGTGGCCGATTCTGACTGCAAACACCTTACCGGGCATTGCCACACCTGCGAACACCTCAACCAGTGTCACGGCGGCTGCCGGGGTATCGCTTACGCCTATACCGGCGAGTTCCCGGCATCGTTTCCGCGCTGTCTGGCTCTCGCCGAGCCGAGTATCACGGAAGGCGTGCATCCGCCGCTGAGCGTCTGATCCGCATTCTTTCAGTCAAGTCCTCAACCCATCGACTCGGTCATACTCAGTTCTTGAAAATGTGTTAGGGACTCGATTTTGCCGTTGCTAAAACCTACACCTGCCGATATACTAAATAAGAAGTTAGGAGGCGGGCTTGCTTCGAAAAGCTGCGGCGACATTGGCGGTTGCGACTGCCACAATTCTTCTTCTCCAGTGTTCTCGGGATAAAGCTACATCTCCCCAGGCTGCACCGCTCGGCGAACCGGTGCAAATTCAACTGGGGCAGCAGGTGGTATTCGGTGCCGAAGAATTCCGCGTCACGTTCAAATCGGTGAATTTCGATCAACGCTGCGTTGGTGCGGCCGAGTGCATTTGGGACGGACTGGCCGAAGCGACATTCAGCCTGCGCACGGCCGAGGGGCAGGGGGCTAATCTGGATTTGGCAATTGCTGGCCAAACGACCGCCGAAGAGCAGTATGCGCGCAGCCGTCAGTCTCTGGGATTCCGGGTGATTCTCAGCAACCTCCAACCGGTCGGAGCGGGCCAGGCCAAGGACGCGACACCGACCGCGACCGTGATTGTCAAGGCGGGCGATCTCGACAGCCCGAGTCACATCGAATCGGTGGTGATCGCCGACGCGCCGAACGAAAAGATGCTCGGGCGTGATGTGGTGATTAGTGCTCCCGGACTGCGCGGCGATACGTTGGTCCTGCAAACGCAGACAAACGGCACCTGCCTGCAACACTACTTTGCCTTGTTTGCGGCCAATACCCTCACGGGAGCCACTGGCGATGAACTCAACCTGTATCTCAAACATACCTCACAGACCCCGACGTGCATCGGTACCGCGAATCAGGAAGTCAAGTTCGTTATCAACGCGCTGCGGCAGTTCCTCACCGACGATCTACAGGAAGTTCAGCTGCACATCTTCGGCTGCCGCAACTCGCTGGCGAGCGGACCGCAGCATCTGCTCTTTCCCTACGGCAATTATCTCAACCGCCCCCCGGTCCTGGGTCCGATCGGTCTGCAGCATTTCCAGGTTGATGTCGAAAAACGGGTCGCCATCACAGCGAGCGATCCGGACGGCCCGCGACCGGCCATAACAATCACCGGGATGCCGCAAAACTCCCGCATTGAGCGCGGATTCGACACGACGTACTTTGTCTTTCAGCCGACGGAGAGTCAGTTGGGCTGGCATTCTATCTTCGTGGCGGCAAGTGATGGTAGTGAAACCGACTCCGAGCGGGTCGCCCTCCATGTTATACGATCAGAGATCAACTCACCCCCCGTGTTCAATCCGCCGGCTCCAATCGTAATAGCCGAGGACTCGCTGCTGCAGTTGCCGCTGTCGGTCTACGATGCCGACAACGACCCACTGACGGTGACGGCGTCGGACCTGCCACCGCATGCCTTCTTCTACCCGGGGGTTGGGGCCGGAGGCT
>JADYYF010000206.1 GCA_020853795.1 Candidatus Zixiibacteriota bacterium | reverse complement strand
GCCTTGATTGCCTGCGTGCCGGAGTAGTCGAATTCGCAGGCCTGGCCGATGACGATCGGGCCGGAGCCGATGACGAGGACGCGGTTGAGATCAGAGCGCCGGGGCATGGGTCGATTTCTCACCGCGAAATTCGCGCATCAGGTCGGCGAAGCGCAGAAACAGGTAGTGGGCATCATGCGGACCCGGGGCGGCCTCGGGATGGTACTGCACGGAAAAGGCGGGAACGTCCAGCAGACGCAGACCTTCGACGGTCTGATCATTCAGATTGATGTGGGTGATGGCGGCGCGCGAAGAGCCGAGCGAGTCGGCGTCGACGGCGAAGCCATGGTTGTGCGCGGTGATTTCGACGCGGCGACTGGCGGTGTCGAGGACGGGGTGATTGCTGCCGCGATGGCCGAACTTGAGCTTGTAGGTCCTGGCGCCGCAGGCCAGACCGAGCAGTTGATGGCCGAGGCAGATGCCGAAGATCGGCACGCGTCCCAGCAGTTGGCGGATATTGGCGACGGCATAGTCGAGCGGGTCGGGATCGCCGGGGCCGTTGGAAAGCAGGACGCCGTCGGGCTGTGCCGACAGAATCTGCTCAGCATCGGTGCGCGCCGGCACGACCGAGACGCGGCAGCCGACGTCCACCAGACTTCGCAGGATGTTCCACTTGACACCGTAGTCGAGCACGACGACGTGGAATTGCGGTTGAGTGGCAGCGGCAAAGAGGTCGCGTTGTTGCCAATCGGGGCTGAGGGCAATCGAGCTTTCGTCCCAGGCATAAGGATTGATCTGGGAAACCTGAGAGGCGAGGTCGCGTCCGGCCATGGACGGGAGATTGCGCGCGCGTTCGATCAGCGTCGCGGCGGGAATATCGATACTGCCGAGCACGCCGCGCATGGCGCCGCGCGAGCGCAGATGGCGGACGAACATGCGCGTGTCGATGCCTTCGAGTCCGGGGATGCCGCGTGCCGCCAGGTACTGATCGAGCGTGTAAGCGGCGCGCCAATTGCTGCAGATGCGGCTGCACTCCTTGACGATGAGCGCACTCAGGAACGGCTTGCGCGATTCGGCGTCGGCACGGGCGATGCCGTAGTTTCCGATCTGGGGATAGCTCATGACGACGATCTGCCCGGCATAGGAGGGATCGGTCAGGATTTCCTGATAGCCGGTCATGGCGGTATTGAAGACGACCTCGCCGTCGGCGTCGACCTGTGAGCCGAAGCGCCGCCCGACAAAACGCCGACCGTCTTCGAGGACAAGCTGTGCGTCAGGGTGCCGGCGGTTCATGCAGAAGAACTTCGTTGCGTCGAGTTAACTCGATATGAAGGGTTAGTGCCTGCTTCCGTGTCGCGCGAAGGTAGAGAATTGGCGGCGGGCTGTCAAGGCGACACTCTGAAAAAAAACAACCGGAAGCAGCAAGGCTGCTTCCGGTTTGAAAGGGCAATCGTACGAGGCTACTTGCAGGTCGCACAGGGCGCCGGGCCACCGGAAAAGATGTAGGTGATCAGGTACACCGCATCGGAGATACTGATCGCGCCGCTACAATCTGCATCACCGGACAAAATGGGGTTGGGCGCCGGGCCGCCGGCAAAGATGTAGCTGATCAAATAGACGGCATCGGAGATGTTTACTGCCGCGCTGCCGTCGGCATCGCCGCAGAGATAGTCACCCTGAGTTTTGAAGGACCAAGTCACCCCGGGGGTCAGAGCGCCGAGCAGGTCTTTGGTGTCGATGCGCCACAGATAGGTTTGATTGCCGACCAGCGGTCCGGGAGTATAGGAGGCGGCCGGCTGATTCGGACTAATGAGATTGAGGGGCAGTGACGTGCCGAAATAGACGTCGTAGTATACCGGATCGCCGGCATCGGGGTCGCCGCCGGTCCAGGTCATGGTTGGCGTCAAGGCGACGCCGGTCGCGCCATCGGCCGGGTTCGGATTCGAGGCCTGATACGGCGCCTGGTTCGGCGAGGCCTCGGTGCCGCCGGAATAGCAGACCAACTCACCGTTACGGCCGCCGATCACCAGTTCGTAGGAGACGTCGCCGACGACGTCGGGAATCGCGTGCGCGGCATCGACCGGCGACTGGAACGGCACGCTCATGAGGGTCGAGCCGTTAAGGCCGCTCATGAAAAAGGCGTAGTTGTTGGAGTAGAGCGTGCCGAAGACGACGTCGTTGTGGCCGTCATCATCCAGATCGTTGGTGGCGGAGACGCACCAGGGTTTGTCGGGGATCGACTGCGACCAGATGAAGGAGCAGTCCTTGCCGCTGAGAGCATTCGCCGTGGGCGAGGTATGGGCGGGCATAATGTCGACGTAGCCGTCGGCGTTGACGTCGCCGATCGGAACCAGGTTGAGCATCGAGCCGAGGGCCGACTGTTGGTAGAGCATGGCGCCGGTACGGGCGTTCAGGATTTCAGCGACGCCGGTGGTGTAACTGAAATCGCCGCTCATCAGGTCGGCGGTACCGTCGCCGTTAGCGTCGTTGAGCTGGGCCAGCGCCCAGACGGAGGAGCCGGAGACCGGGTGGGTCCAGAAGATCGCACCGTTGGTGCCGTTGATGCCGTAGACGAAGCCCTGGGTTTCGTCGGCATTGGAAGCGCCGGCAACGGCATCAGGTTTGCCGTCGCCGGTGAAGTCGGAGGCGCCGATGACGCTGAAGACCGGGCCGTTCAGCAGGCATTCCCAGATCGGCACGCCGGTCAGACCGTTCAGGCAATAGGCGCGCCGGGGGCCGATACCGTCGGCGTCATCGCCGGTGGCGGCCAGCACATCGAGCGAACCGTCGTTGTTGTAGTCGAAGCGAGCGTCGACCTGGTAGATCCAGCCGCCGTCGCCGTAGTTGGTAGTATAGTGCGTCCAAATCGTATTGCCGAGCCGTCCCGAAATGGCCGCGATATAGCGTCCGCCCCAGGAGGAACCGACGACGACGTCGGGATAAGTGTCTTCATCGATGTCGGGGATGACGATCAGGCTGTTCTGGTTGTAGATCGAACCGGCGGCGAGCGCATGCTCCCAGATGATATCGCCGGCGCCGGAGGCATTGCCGTTAAAGGCGCGAACGAAGCCGTCCTCTGAGCAGACGATGACATCGGGCATGGCATCGCCGTTGATATCGGCGATCGGCATGATCGCTTTCGGGCTCGGATCCCACCCGGTGGTGATCATGAAGCTCCAGAGGGTGTCGCCGATCGAGTGCTCCTGAATAGCGCCGGCACCGTCCAGATCAAACTGGAAGGGGCTGGTGGGATCGTTGCTGGTGATGATGATCGTGGTCTTGTAGATGATCGGCGCCTGCGGCCAGAACCAGAGCGGGACTCTGACCGTATCGAGGGGATCGACGAGCAACGGGTAGGTGACGCGGCTATCGATGTAGAAATTCGCGTCGGTCGAACTGATGTCGCTGATCGAGAGGACCTCGGTGCCGGTGTTCTGGATTTCCATGGTCCAGAGCGGATACGAACGCACGCGGACGTTGCCGTAGTCGTGCGAGTTCGCCAACGGGAAGACATCGGGGCCGGAGTTGACAGCGAAGCCGGTCAGGGTCAACGGCACCGTCGGGGTGATCAGGTCATTGCAGTAGACCGTGACGGTTGCGGCCAATGGACCCAGGAGAGTCGGCTCGTAGTTGATTGCGATGCTGTCGCCGCCTGAGACCGGGATTGTCAGCGGGAAGACGCTGGGACAGGTGATGTAGGGCGAGCCACTGATCTTGACGCTGTCAACGACGAGACTGGCCGTCCCGAGATTCTGAATTACGCAATTCCAGGTGGCCTTGGTGGTCAAGACGACTGAGCCGAAGTCATGGCTGGTCGCCGGGATGTCGATATCAGGTGTGCCGCCGCCGGAGAGATCGATCTTGTAGAGCTTGTCATAGCTGCTGGAAGCGCCTTCGTCACAGTACCAGAGGTACTGACCGTCCCAGACGATGCCGGCCGGATCAACTGACTCCGAAGAGTGGCTGTCCAGCAGCGCGCCGGAGGCGGTGTCGACCTGGTACAGCTTGTCGCCCCAGTAGTCGGCGATCCAGAGTGTGCCGTTGGCGAGACACAAGTCCCAGGGCTGGTTGTCGGGCGCCTGGAATTGTTTAAGGACAGTGCCGGCACTGTTGACCTTGTAGACCTGGCTGGGGTCGGGGTAATAGCGCGTGACCCAGAAGTTGCCATTGTCATAGGCGATACCTGAGATGTAAGTGGCGGGCAGGTTGAACTGCGCGCCGGGGACGCCGCTGAGCGAGAACTCCATCGCTTTGGCAGGTTGCGAGGAACTCGGATGATCGGTCGTCCAAAGATCAGTGCCGTCAAAGGTCAGGCCATAGGCGTCGGCCTGTGGGCCGGTGCATTGAAGCACGTAAGAACCGTTCGCCGGGTTGATGCGGTAGATGTTACTCCCGGCGGTTCCGTAGATGCCGCAATAGAGATTAGTGCCGTCCCAGGCGAGCCCGGAAGCGTCGTTGGGGATCTGATAGGTGGCGACGATCGTCCAGGCGTTCGGCTCAGCCGTGCCTTGCTGGAAAAGTAATCCCAATGCCAGGATCGTGGTCATGCCGACGATCATGGCAAACCGTAACGCTTTGCTCATAGAATTTCTCCCTCCCGAGCCGAGTTGGACAAGACGGGATATGTTGGACAAAAAGACCTTGATTGAAGTATGCTATTTAAATCTAATATAGAACGGTCAGCGGGGTTGTCAAGGGGTGTAATCCGTCGAAGGCAGGGGAATCGATCGGCCGGGGCACCGTCAGAACCCGTAAGTGGTTACGAATGGGAAAGTTGAGTGTTGATTCGGGGGAGTGCGCAGCTTTGAGAAATTCGGTCTGGTCATTCGCAAGGATGTTGGTCGGTTTGACCTTCGCTATAATAGACGACGACACTCGCGCCGAAAACTGGAGCCGGCATCAGATGAGACAGTGATCACTGGTCGCAGGGGGACATTTTAATTGAAATGTATGGCAGATGGTCTATCTTCCGGTCCGTGGAACGGTTCTTTCGATTTGCGGAATTCGGAACGACCTACCGGCGCGAGACGCTGGCCGGCATCACGACCTTCCTGACCCTCGCCTACATTATCATTGTGAATCCCGCCATTCTGGCGGCGGGAGGGATTCCGCGCGAAGCCTCGACGACGGCGACGATCTTGGCGGCGGCGTTCGGCACCATCGTGATGGCGTTTTTGGCGAATCGTCCGTTTGCAATTGCGCCGTACATGTGCGAAAACGCATTTGTCGCTTACACGGTCGTGGGAGTGATGGGTCTGACCTGGCAGATGGCGCTGGCGGCGGTGTTTCTGGCGGGAGTGATTTTCATCATCCTGACGGTGACCAAATTGCGCAAGAAGTTTGCCGAGTCGATCCCGCTGACTTTGAAATACAGTTTCGCGGTGGGGATGGGGATTTTCCTGGCCTTCATCGGATTCAACGAGACCGGGCTGGTGCGTCTGGGCGTGTCGGGGGCGCCGGTGACGGTCGGGGATATGACCAATCCAGCCGTGTTGCTCGCGATATTCTGCATCATCCTGATCGGTGCGTTGCTGGCGTTGAAGGTACGGGGCGCAATCTTGATCGGCATGTTGGTCACGACCGGATTGTACTTCATCATCATCCCCGGCTCGCTGCCGCAAGGGATTGTCAGCGCGCCGCCGAGCCTGGCGCCGGTGTTCGGCAAACTGGATTTGCGGGGCGCGCTGAGTGCGACCGGGATTGCCGTGGTGGTGATGATTTTTGTGATGGCGTTCGTCGATACGATCGGCACGCTGCTGGGATTGTCGGCGCGGGCGAATTTGCTGGATGACAAAGGCAATCTGCCGGATATCGACCGGCCGATGCTGGCGGATGCAATCGCGACGACAGTCGCACCGGTGCTGGGGACAACGACGACCGGGGCCTACATCGAATCGGCGGCGGGAATTGAAGAGGGCGGGCGTACCGGATTTACAGCGCTGGTGGTGACGGGATTATTCTTGCTGGCGCTCTTCTTCTCGCCGCTGTTGACGGCAGTGCCGGCGGCGGCTTACGGCTCGGCCTGTATTATTGTCGGGTCGTTTATGATCGCCTCGGTGCGCAGGATCGATTTTGACGACTACACCGAATTGATCCCGGCGTTTCTGACAATCACGCTGATGAGCTTCACCTACAACATCGGCATCGGCATGACGACCGGGTTCATCGTCTGGCCGTTGCTCAAGCTGTTGACCGGGCGGGTACGCCAGGTCAACCTGATCCAGTGGCTGCTGGCGGCGCTGTCGCTGGTGTTCTATTTACTGCATCCGTTTTAGAGGTTCTCGCTCAGCCTCTCCTCATCGCCGTTATTCATCAAGTTGTTTCTTGAGCAATTCGATACCTATTCGCAGCCGGCGAAGTTCCGCCGCCGGATCGAGGGCGGGCGACCGCTCCGGCGATCCAACTCCGGTCGCGGGCGGTTGATCAAGGGCATTGGCTGCCCCGATCGTTTTGGCGATGCTCTGCACCCTGCCGCACGCTTGATTTCGCAACGTGCGATCCATCAATAAGATACCGACAGCAGCGCCCGGAGAAGAGGCCGGCGCACCGAGCGGAAATGCGAGTGCAGAAGACTTGCGGAAAGGAACTGAACTGAGGTTGCGAACAGCCCGAAACGTCAATTGACAATAGCGAGAAAAATGTCGATTATGGTGATGTAGGGACTCATTTCGACTCAGGGGAATGAAAGTCCGGCAGACGTAGGCGGGTCTTTCTACGTCGCTGCCCCACTCTCATCTTCCGTTGCTAAATACTGCCCGCCTTCACATCGAAGGGAGCGGATTGCAGTCCCCACGGATTTGAGTCATACAAGCGGAGGGTGGCAGAAATGCGCAATCGACGAATTAGGAGCCTGAGACCATCACTGTTAGCGCCGGTATTGGTGTTGGTCGCAGGGTTGGCCGCCGGTGCCGGAAATTCATCGGTGTCTTCAGGGCCACCGGGATCTGAACAAGATCCGACGCAGCTGGAATCGTCAATGGTTCCGCGTTATGCGAGCGAGGATGACTTGATTGAAGTGATCTTCGCACCGGAACTAAAAGTGCGGATGCGGGGAGGAAAGGCGGTTGAGATCGCGGGGCGATCACTGCGTGCGGTGGAGGCAGTTCTGAGCGGCAAAGGCGTTCGCGAGTGGCGTCGCAGTTGCGGGATTGGCGAAGAACGGCTGGACGAAATGCAGGCACAAGGGGAGCAGAGTACCGGCCAGGAAGTTCGCAACCTCAACAACATCTATCGCGTTCGCTTAGAGGGCAAGCAAGACCTGTGGCAACTCTGCCGGGAGCTTGAGGCGTTGGCCGAGATCGAGTGGGCGCGGCCGGTGCCCAAGCCGATGCGGCCGCCGATGGTGCCGCCGCCGTTCGACACCGGCCAGGGCTATCTGCGGCCGGCGAGTGCGACACCCGTCGGCATCGACGCGCAGTATGCCTGGACGCAGACCGGCGGTACCGGCACCGGAGTCACGGTGTGCGATCTCGAATACAGCTGGAACTACAATCACGCGGACGTCACGAAAGCGTCCGGCTCGCAGATCAACAGCAACGTCGTCGACCCGTTCACTGATGACAATCACGGGACGGCGGTGATTGGCGTAATGTGCTCCGACAACAACGGCTGGGGGACGACGGGGATCTGCTATGGATCCGCCCTGAAAACCTGCGGGACGTACTATGGGAGCCCGGCGCCGGAATGGAATGTCGCCGGGGCGATTGCGTTAGCGGCAACGCAGCTCGATGCGGGGGATGTGATACTGGTGGAGCAGCAGTGGGACTACAACGGGGTCGGGCAATATATCCCGATCGAGTGGTGGGGGGATGTCAACAACCAGAGCTGGAATCCGGTATTCACGGCGATCGTCAACGCGGTCACGAACGGGATTCACGTAGTCGAAACGGGAGGCAACGGAGCCTATAACACGGATATGCTGAACTGGCATCCCAACGGCTCCGGAGCGATTATCGTCGGCGCCGGCGGCGCCTATCCCGGCGGAACGTACACCGAAGGCGATTTGCAGCGACTGTCGTTTTCCAGTTATGGCGGCCGCTTTGATCTGCAGGGCTGGGGTGAAGATGTCTTCACAACCGGCTACGGGGATGCCTACAACAGCGAAGGCGCGAATTACGCCTTCACCAAAACCTTCGCGGGCACATCGAGTGCGGCGCCGATCGTTGCCGGCGCCGTGGCGAGTTGTGTCGGGCGATGGAAAGGAATTGGCGGACACGGCCGGACGCTGACGCCGGCGATCCTGCGCAGCGTACTCAAGAACACGGCTACAGCACAAGTCACACCACCGGCGGGAAATATCGGCGGCCGTCCCAATCTGCAGGCAGCCTTCGCCCAGATCGCTACGCCGCCGGAATGGAATGAGGTTACCCCCCGCATCTTGTCGCGCTACGGATCGATCGCAGCAACATCATGGGCCGACTACGACAACGATCAGGACTTTGACCTGTTCCTGACCATGATGTACGACCCCGACTCCAGCCACCTGTTTCGCAATGACGGTGGGACATTCACCGAGGTAACCCCGAGCAATATGGGAACAGCAGCCACGGGGATGCTGGGGGTCTGGGGCGATTACGACAATGACGGTGACCAGGACGTTTACATTTCACGCAACGACAATCGCGCCAACAAACTTTACCGCAACAACGGTGGCGGCGCCTTCACCGACGTTTCCAGTGCGCCGCTGAATGACGGCCTTAGCAGTGCCGGCGCCGCGTGGGTCGATTACGACACGGATGGTGATCTTGATCTCTGTCTGTCGCAGTTGTCGTCAGCCAACAAGCTGTTTCGCAATGACGAGACTTCGGGATTCGTCGATGTCGGCGCCGGACCGTTGAACGATACGCTGCAGACCCAGATGACGGCCTGGGGTGACTACGACAACGATAACGATCCCGATGTCTATCTGGCGAATTTCAATGGTCCGAGCAAACTCCTGCGCAATGACAACGGGACATTCACGAACGTCACGCCGTCGGCCCTGGCGATCGCCTCGCACAGTTACTCCGCGGAGTGGGGCGACTATGACAACGACGGTGACCTCGATTTGTTCGTCGCCGTTTACTGGTCGGGCTTGAGCAATAAACTCTTTCGCAATGACGGTGGCGGTACCTTCACCGATGTGACTCCGGCGGTGATGAACGATTGGTATTACACGATGGGTTGCGCCTGGGCGGACTACGACAACGACGGCGACCTGGACCTCTACGTGACAAACGGTGCCAGTGAGCCGAATCAACTCTATCGCAACGACGGCGCCGGAGTCTTCGTCGTCGCCTACAGCGGTGCCCTGATCAATCCGTTGCAGGACTTGGGCTGCTACGGCCGCGGCGGCGTGTGGGCTGACTTTGATCGCGACGGCGACCTGGACATGTATCTTGCCAATACCTACGGCTCCAGTTGCCGCAGTCGGTTGTTCCGCAACGAGGTTGGTGATGACAACCACTGGCTGCAGGTTAAGGCGGTGGGTACGATTTCAAACAAGAGCAGTATCGGGGCGCGGGTGCGAATTGTCACAGGCGGAGAACAACAAATTCGCGAGATCACGACGGTCTCCGGTGGCTGGAATCAGAGTCCGCCCCTGGCGGCATTCGGAGTCGGTGCGGCGACCACAATCGATTCACTGATTGTGCGTTGGCCGTCCGATACCGTGCGGGTCCTGGTCACGGTGCCCAGCGACACTTTGATCACCATCTACGAAACCGAGCCGAGCTATGTCTGCGGCGATGCCGACGGTTCCGGCGCGATTTCGATTTCGGATGCGGTGTACTTGATCAACTATATCTTTGCCGGCGGGCCGGCGCCTGATCCGTTGCTGTCCGGCGATGCCGATTGCAGCGGCGCCGTCAGCATCTCGGATGCGGTCTACCTGATCAATTACATTTTCGCCGGCGGGCAGCCGCCATGTGCCGCTTGCCCGTAGCAACTTGAGAGAGAACACAATCCGTGTGGCCTGAGGTGGATGGGATCGAATGGGAAAGAGTTTCGATTTCACAGTGTCCGTGGCCATTTAGACATTCACAAATGGAAGGAGTTGCGCGATGAAAGCCCTCGTGTTTGGAGGCTCCGGGAAAATTGGATCGGCCGTGGCCTGGGATTTGGCCAAAGACGACAGCATTACAACGATCGGGATTACCGGTCGCCGACTGGATGCGCTCGAGAAGGTCAAGCAGTGGATCGGGAGCGACAAGATTGTCCCGATCGTGGTGGACGTCAACGACAAGGCGGCGCTGGCGGAAGTGATGCGCGGCTACGACGTCGGTGCGCTGGCGATGCCGGACCGCAAGACGAGCTACAAGGTCGCCCACTGCGCCGTCGAAAACGGCCTGAACATCGTCGACATGCTCGAGGAGTACCACCGGCGTCCGGACGCCTACGAAGTCGAGGGATTGGAGTTGCCCGCCGGGATGACGCTCGATGAATACGGCGACTGGATTCACGAAACGGCGATCAAGAACAACGTGACCTTCATCGACGGCATGGGTTTCGCGCCGGGGCTGAGCAACGTGACGCTGGGCGAGGGGATGCGCAAGATCGACAAGTCGGAGATCGCGGTGGCGCGGGTCGGCGGGATTCCCTCCAAGAAGG
>JADYYF010000205.1 GCA_020853795.1 Candidatus Zixiibacteriota bacterium | reverse complement strand
GGTGACGGGTACTTGCCAGGGGCGAGCGGTGGTTTCGGGATCGGGGAAATCGTCGCTTATGGGGGTGCCGTCCGACAATGCGGCACCGGTGATCGAGAGCGACTGGGCGGAATTACCGCAAAAGAAGAACGCCCCGGAGTGCGGGGCGTTCTCAGGATTTTCGAATTTCACTCGGCCGGCTCGAGGTCGGTCAGCGAATGATGCGAGCGAACTACATCTGCGTGGAGTTGTAGATGTCGAATTTCAGTTTCATGCGATCGTCGAGTCGCAGCAGGGCCTCCTGCGGAATCTGGATGCCGAAGTCGGAGAGCCGGAAGTAGACTGTGCCGACGGCATGGAGCAGATCGCCGGGGAGTCGGCCGCGCGTGATCTCATTGGCCTCGAGGTAGCGGAGTGTCATCTCAACGGTGACGGTGTCCATCCGGGAGCCGAGAGTCAGGAGACCGCGTCCGGCTGCCTGAGTCGCCTTCTCGTTTTCGAGGGTATAGGCACGCCCCGGAGTCAGGTCGATCAACTTGAAGCTCGCCTGCGTGTTGCCTTTCCAATCCAGGAAACGCGGGGAGAAAGTTTCCATGTCGAGGGTGGAATTGCCGGTCGAGAGCGTTCCCAAGTCGACATTCAGTTCCATGGCAGCGCCATCGGGAATCGAATCAAGGCGGACATCGAACATGCTGCTGAAGGACGAAGTCAGAGCGAACGTCGTCTGGAGCTGGGCGGCGTTTTCAAGCATCACCAGGTTGCGGTGGTTGTCGCCGTTACCGCGGAAAATTTTGCGCATGCCGAATTGGGAGAGAGCGGCGGTCGCGATCGCGAGGATCAGGACGGCGGTAAACACAACGGTCAGATTCCTTTTCATTCCAAGTCTTCCTCCGAAAACAAATATTCAAATCAGCGCGGAATATAGTCGATCGATTTGCCGGGATGCAAGCGATAATCGTGGGAAGAATCGCCGCCAAGATCGTGGGGACCGTGAGCGACGGAATTTGAGGCTGTCCGGAAGGATTCCTGATGGCGTGTCCGGCTGAAGCGTGTCGAGAGTGCGATAATTGGGAAGCGCGGCGCAAATATATAATTATGCAAATATCTAAATCATTGAAATTCAGGTTCGAGGGGCAGGAGCGCGGCACCGAGGAAGCCGGCGTCGTTACCGAGCTGGGCCGGAAGAATCTTGAGAGCTTTGAGTTGAGCGGCAGACGCGTAGCGGCGGATCCCGGAGCGGATGGCATCGAAGTAGAGCCGGCCGCCGGCAGCGACGCCGCCGCCGATAACGATGATCTCGGGATTGAGGATTTCGACAGCGGAGCCGAGGCCGATGGCCAGATAGTTGGCGGAGGTACGGATCGCATTGATCGCTTTGCGGTCGCCGGCACGAGCGCGGTCGAAGATGAATTTGGAGCCGGCGCCGCGAGGGACGGGCTTGCCGTAAAATCGTGCGAATGAGGCGGCATTGACATACACCTCGAGACAGCCGCGCTTGCCGCACTGACACGGCAGGCCGTCGAGATTGATGATGCTGTGCCCAACCTCTGCGCCGGCGTAGCGCGCGCCACGCCAGATCTGATTGTTAAGGATAATGCCGGAACCGAGACCGGTGCCGACGGTGATGTAGAGACCGGTGGAGTAGCCCTTCCCTGCCCCGTAACGATGCTCGGCGAGAGCCATGACGTTGGCATCATTATCGGCGTAAACGCGCATGCCGGTGACGGACTCGAGGCTGCGGCGGATGTCGGTGCCTCGCCACTGAACAACGTTGGGGGAACCGCCGACGACCTTGCCGCGGCGAATGTCGACGATGCCGGGGCTGCCGACACCAATCGTCCTGACGGTGTAGCCGCCGGCCCGGGCAACTGCGTGAAGTTCGGCGGCGATGGCGGCGAACTGCGCGAGGATCCGGCGGCGGGAGTCGGCGGTGGCAATTGCGCCGCGAGTAATGATACGAGCACGCGCATCGACGAGACCGAACTTGATGTTGGTGCCACCGAGGTCGATGCCGATGTAGGCTGATTTGGACATGAGCGCAAGAAAGGCGATACAGCGAGTGGCGGCAACAAAAACAGAGGGGGCAAGTGCGGGTTGGTCTGTCGGAAAACGGGGAGCGCGGTGCTGGCCCCCCCTCTCCCAAAAGGAGAGGGGAGATTGAGTTATTCGACGAAGGCGGGATAACCTGCGGCAGTATGGGGCCGACTGAAGTCGGCACTACAGGGCAAACGAGATCGAATTCGAGATTGCTTCGTCGCGGTCGAGGGAGGAGAAAGGGTTTGGCGTAGTGGCGCTCGTCGCAATGACAACCAATGTCCTTCGAAGTGTCAGGATCGGGTGGAGATGAGTTGTTCGGCTCTTGGCAGCGTCAGTCGTGTGGATCGCCGAAATGGAGATCTTGCGAGAACTGCGGGCGGTAGTGGTCGGGGCTGTCGAGGTCTTGCACCCAACCGCGGTAGAAGCCGAGCCGGGAGAATTCGGCGAGGACTTCTTCGTACTCTTCGCGAGTGACAAGACGGCCAAGTTGTGGATGATTGCGCACGGCCGGAGTGGGCCAATATTGCGACATCAGCGAGATGTGCACCGCCGGCGAAAGCTCTTCGGCGAGGAAGCGCAGAACAGCTTTGCTATTCTCGACGGCACCGGGCAGAACCAGATGGCGAATGATGAGTCCCGACTCGGCGACACCATTGTCGTCGAGCCAAAAGTTACTTCCCTTCTGACGGAACATCTCCTTGAGAGCGGCAGCGGCGATCTGCGGATAGCGCGGCGCCCGGGAGTAGCGGCGGGCGAGGG
>JADYYF010000204.1 GCA_020853795.1 Candidatus Zixiibacteriota bacterium | reverse complement strand
AGCCGGTTGATCTCCTCCGGCATGCCGCGATCGAAGCTGCGCAGGCCGGCCTCGACATGCGCCACTTTCACGCCGAGCTTCACTGCGACCATGGCGCAGGCGATCGTGCTGTTCACGTCCCCGACGACGATCACCCAGTCCGGCCGATTCTCAATGACAACCGGCTCGAAGCGGCGAATGATCTCCGCCGTCTGCGAGGCGTGGCTCCCGCTGCCGACTTCGAGATTGATGTCCGGCTCGGGTATGCCGAGGTCGCGGAAGAAAAGCTGACTCATCCGTTCGTCGTAGTGCTGGCCCGTATGCACCAGGACGGCATCGATCTTTCCGCTGCGGGCAAAGGCGTCCATGAGCGGCGCGATCTTCATGAAGTTCGGCCGGGCACCGCAAACACATATCACTTTAAGCATCAGAACCCTCGCTCCGAACCTCGCCTCGTTACAAAAGGCAACGCCGCGTGCGTTGCCTCCCCCGTATCCAAGTTCGGACCGTATCGGGCGGCCATTGAGTTTAAGCCCAGCGGCGGCCAGCGGATAGGCGCCGGCGGACGATCGAGGCGACCTTCGTGTCCGATAAGCCCGGCCTCACTTGTCGGTGGTTGTCGCCACCCTTAAAACCTGCGCGATGCCGCCTTCGAATTGGGTTCTGATTTTTATTCGCTATGGCCGCCGATTGTTCACCGCGGCCACTTTGCTGTTTGCTATTCTCCTTTCTGCCTGCGTGGCGACGGACGAGTGTCGGATCGCCGATCAGGCCGGCTCGACGGCGAGCATCACGCCCATCATCGCGCTTGAGATTCTGTCGACCGAATCGCTGCCGACGACCTACGCCTACAACCACGCGTCAACCATCGTTGAAGCGCCCAATGGTGACCTGCTGGTGGCATGGGGCGCCGGGTCGGAGGAACTGGCCGACGATTGCGTCATCGTCCTTTCTCGCAAGCGGCCGGGCGAATCGACGTGGAGCGAGCCGGTCGTCGTGGCGGACAAGCCGGGCTATGCGGATGCGAACCCGGTGCTGTTCGTGAGTGAGAGCAACGAACTCCGGCTCTATTACGTCGAGATGTTCGGCGACTCATTTTGCCTGGGGCGGGTGATGGAGCGCGTGAGCCAGGACGATGGTGCAACATGGTCGGCACCGCGCGATGCGCTTAAGACCGTCTGCACGATGATCCGCAATCACATCATCATCACGCGAAGCGGCCGCTGGGTGCTGCCTGCGTACCAGCAGGCGATCTATCAATCGCAGTTCCTCTTTTCCGACGATCGCGGGGCGACCTGGAGCGCGACGAGCGGCCTGCTGACGCCGTCGGCGAACAATCTCCAGCCGGCGGTGGTCGAGCTATCCGACGGCTCGCTGTATGCCCTGATGCGGACCGGCGGCGGGAACCACGAGACGTGGGAAGGACGCTCGACGGACGGCGGCCGAACGTGGAATCTGCGGCAACGGCCCGAGTTGCCGAACCCCAATAGCGGCCTCGATCTGATCCGGCTCTCCGGCGGCCAACTTGTGCTGGCCTACAACTCGAGCAAGACGGAGCGGACGCCGCTTTCGATTTCGATATCCAACGACGAGGGCGAGACATGGTCGGCCCCGCAGACGATCGACGACGGCGAGGCTCAGCTTTCATATCCAAGCCTCTGGCAATCGAGAGACGGCACTTTGCACCTGACATACTCGCAGCGGCTGCAGCGAATTCGGCACGTCGAATTGCGGCCGTAGGACGTTTGTGGCGAAGCAATTCGAAGGTGACATAAGGTGAGTCACTGCGTTTCGGGCGATTGCAACTCGCGCGGCGGTCGCGTGTTGGGGCGCTTCGTGTTTTGGGTGGTTTTTTGGGTGCATTCGAATGACTCCTCCGCCCCTGCCGGGGCGGGAATCTTTCTTTGATGCTGACCACTGGTTGCGCTCGGCTTGCTTCGCGGCGCCTTGCTCCACCAGTGGCTACAACCCGGCGCCCCATTCGGGGCTCGAACGGGGCGATGGATTTGTGGGCAGGTGCACGCGCTTTGTTTGGGCTGATGGTTGGCGCGGCGGTGCGTAGATTTGAAGGTGACAATAGGCGAAAAAAGTTTTTGGGGACGCTTGTAACTCGCGCGGCGGGCACACGTTGGGGCGACAGGAAAGTTGCGCGGTTTTTGAGTGAAACGGACTGACAAGAATGAATGCCGATGGGGCGAGGGGCGGGTGGTCTGGATGGCGCATCGCACGGGAAATCGAAAATTTCATCGCCGGGCATGGGTGGACGCTCCTCTATTTGCGCACACTTGCTCCCTGTCCGCGCGGTGGGCGGCCTCGGTAGCGTCCGCGCGCCCCCGCCGGACGTGGATCACGAATCCGCTTCCGAATGCACTCGCGAGCATTCCCCTCAATGTCTCTTGCGGTCATGGTCCCACCGGCAGAGTTGGATCACGCTGGTGCATTGCCAGTGTGCATGACGAATCGCCGGATCGTCCACTTGCCCCGATTGCCTCGACACGTCCGCCGCCCTCCCTCACAATCCCGCCATGAAATCGGGCCAGATGTCCCCCGT
>JADYYF010000203.1 GCA_020853795.1 Candidatus Zixiibacteriota bacterium | reverse complement strand
TGGTGGCGGACGCCTCCGAGACGATTATCGCGGTGTGCCGCAAGCTGCTGACGCAGCACGGCTATGACGCGAATCTGTTCCAGGACGGCACGAAGGCGCTGGAGGAATTGAAGCGGGGGGACTACGAGCTGGCGGTGATTGCGACCTCGACGCAAAACGTCAGCGGGTACTTCATCGTGCAGGAGCTGCGCAAGGATCGCGCCAAGGCGCAGTTGCCGATTTTGATGCTGTTGGGGAGTTCGGAGTTGCTCGACACCAAGGAGCTGGTGCAGGTGGCGCCGAACGACACGCTGAGCAAGCCGTTTTCGCCGCAAGAATTGCTGTTCAAGATCGATAAGCTGCTGAAGAACACCGTCGAGGGCGAAGCGACTGAAGACAGCAAGGACGAAAGCGATATCGAGAGCATTCTCACCGACGACGACAACAGTTTTGAGAAGAAGATTTCCAGCGCGACCGACAAGATATTCTTGAGCATGCTGAAGCAGTCGACCTCCGAACAGCCGCGGGCCAACAAGCCGAGCCTGGACAAGCTGGATCTCACCGAAGACCAATACGACGTCGAAGCGGCACGGCCGGAAGTGCGTCACGAGGACACGCCGCACGACTACGACTGGTTCATTCGTGAGATGTCGGGCGAAGAGGGGAAGAAGAATGAGGTCAAGCCGTTTGTCCCGCAGGGCGGCCCGACGGGGAAGTTCCAGGTTGAGGAGATCGGATCGACCAAGATTTCGATCGACCAACTGAAGAAGATGCAGCAGGTCGCCGAGGACAGCAAGACCAAGGTCTATATCGAGAAACTGCAGGCGCCGTTGGAAGCGGACACGAGCCTGGCCGGTCCCAAGCCGGAAGACAGCGGCAAGCTCGACCAGCGCTCGCTGTTTATCAAGTTCTTTGCCGAGGCGCTGGCGCGCGACTTGGCCAAGAGCATCGATTTTGAGCGCTTGCTCGAACGGATGCAGGAGCCGGAGCCGCTCAAGGGCAAGAAATAATCTTGCATCCAATCCTCGGGTTCGTTTTATAATCCACGACAGAATTGTACGACTTGATGATGCCGAAGATCATTCGCTTATTCCTTTTGAGTCTCCTGGTGATGGCGCCGGCGCTGCGGGCGCAGGAGGCGTTTGATCTTTCCGGGATCGCCGGGGGCGACGACCAACTTGTCACCGCCCACTCGGTATTTTCGACGAGCGCGGCGGCTCCGGGGACGACACAGGAAGCGGCCGTGATCGTCACAATCGCGGAGAGTTGGCATATCAATTCCGCCAAGCCTTACCAAAGTTACCTGATTCCTGCGAAAGTCCAATTCGACACCCTGCCCGGCATCACGCCGCGCACGATCATGTATCCGGCGGGCCTTGATGCGATGCTGGTGGGGGAGAAGATGTCGGTCTATGAGGGGACGACGGCGATCAAGTTCAAGGTGGATATTGCGCCGACAGTGGCGGCGGGAGACTATAAAATCCCGGTGCGGTTGACGTACCAGCCGTGCAACGATAAGGAATGCCGCGCGCCCCAGACAATTCCGGTTGACCTGGCGATCAGCGTCGGTGGCGCCGGAGTGCCGCTCCACGCCGAAATCTTCGGCGCAGCCATCCAGCCAAGTACAGACAAGAAAGCGGTTGCCGCACCGGTCACGCCAACGACGACCGCCGCAGCGGGTGAGCAGGATAACGACCTGCAGCGGTTGATCGACGAGCACGGGTTCTGGGGGTACTTCATGGCGCTGGGATTGGCGTTCATTACCGGCCTGCTGTTGTCCTTCTCGCCGTGCACGTATCCGATGATTCCGATCACGGTGAGCATTTTTGCCGGACGCGAGCGCTCGATCGGGCGGGGCTTCCTGATGTCGTTGTTATACGTCGGTTCGATGGCGGTGGTCTACGGCATCATGGGACTGATCGTGTCGCTGGTCGGAGGCGTGTTCGGCGCGTGGCTGGCGAGTCCGCCGGTGGTGATCGGGATCGCAGTCGTTTTCGTAATTTTCTCGCTGTCGATGTTCGGGTTATACGAGTTGCAGGTACCGGCAGCATTGAGGAACAAGTTGGGGCGAAGCGCCGGCGGCGGCGGAATCGGCAGCGCGATTGTGCTGGGGATCGTCGCGGCGCTGGTGGTGTCGCCGTGCGTGGGGCCGTTCGTGGCGGGGATCTTGCTGTACATTGCGACGGCAGGATCACCGGTCGTGGGCTTTTTGGTGCTGTTCGTCTTTGCGCTGGGGCTGGGCACGCTGTACATCATCATCGGCACATTTTCCTCCGCGATCAGCGCCCTGCCAGGTTCGGGTGGCTGGATGGAAGCGGTGAAGAAGTTCTTCGGGTTCGTGCTGCTGTTGATGGCAGTGTATTTCCTAAGCACCATCATCACGCCGGAGATCACGGCGGTGTTGACCGGCATCATCCTGCTGGTCTTGGGCGTGTTCGGCGGCGGCTTCGACCGGCTGACGCCGGAATCGGGATTCTTCCTGCGCTTGAAGAAGCTGGTCGGCATCGCGGCCTTGTTGATGGCGTTCTATCTGCTGGGTGGGACGATTCTGCGCAGCGGGTTGATTTTGCCGCCGGCGGCGGAGTGGTTGCCGGCCGGCAGTGGCGTCGTCGGCGCGGCGGAGACGGCGTTGATTCCGTGGGACAGCGATTTGGAGTCGGCGCTGGCGCGCGCGCAGGCAGAAGGGCGGCCGGTATTGATCGACACCTGGGCGACCTGGTGCGTGAACTGCAAGATTCTCGAGAAGAAGACCTTCAACAATCCGGCCGTTGCAGCCGCGGCGCGGCGGTTTCAGCCGATCAAGGTGCAGCTCGAGAATTCGAACACGCCGATCACGAAAGACTTCATGGCGCGCTTCGGTCTGAAGCACTACTCCCTGCCGACCACGTTGCTGCTGGATTCCTCCGGGAAAGTGCAGCGGATTCTGCAAGGCGTCGTGGCGCCGGACGAGATGATCGCCGCACTGCAGGCGATCGAATAGTCAAGCACTTTTTCAACACCACGAAATTCGCCGACCAAATTTTCCGACGCGAAAAATCCGCGCGCACCTGCAAAATGCTTGTGTTCACTTCGGCTCCGCGTATATTCCAAGCACAGGAGACACAGCAAAGTTGAGTTGACCTGCGTTATGTCGAAAGCGAAAGCGGACTCCGAAAAAAACGCCATCATTGTCTATCTGGAAGACAAGCACCGTCTGCGGGTGCAGTCGCAGTTTTCCGAATCGATCCCGCTGGACGATGCGAATGCCTTGTATCAGGCATTCGTCGAGGACACAATCGCGGCCTGCCTGACGGTCGAAAGCACGCTGATCATCGCCTACACCAGCGAACGCGCGCGCGAAATCATCGCCACGGCGATTGCGAATCTGCGCAGCAGTCTGAAGGGCAAGGCGCGGGCGCGGCTGGAGAACGGCGATGTGCAGATGCTGCCGCAGTCGGAGAGCGACGTGACGGCGAATTTTGAAGCGGCATTTCGCAAGTGCTTCGAGAGCGGCCACGACAAGGCGCTGCTGATCGACTGCGTTACGCCGACGTTAAGCAAGCGGATGCTGGAAAACGCCTTCAAGGTATTAAAGAAGAAGGACATCGTGTTCGGGCCGACGCTGGAGGGCAGCTATTACCTGCTGGGGATGCGCAAGATCGTGCCGCCGGTATTCAATCAAATCGACTGGTCGAATGCGGACGAAATCTATAGCCGGATGGTTGAGGTGGCGCAAGCGGACGAGTTGAACTGGGAAGAAATCGAATTGTGGTATGACTTGCGGCAGCCGGGCGATCTGGAATTTCTCGTGCGCGACATCAACGCCTTCCGCATCGGCGGCGATGAGAATTCCGCCAAGGCCACGGAAGCGATTCTGGAGACGTTGTTTCAGAAGCTCGGGGGCGAGGAGCTGTAGATGGCCTGGTACAAACTCGAAGCAATGCTCTGGCAGGAAGTGCAGGAGATCGTTCCGGCCAAGTGTGATCTGGCCTTTTTGCCGGTCGGGACGATCGAAGCTCATGGCGCGGCGGCAATCGGTACGGACAATATTATTCCGATCGCGATTGCGGATTACCTGGGTGAACGCTTCAGGGCGATCGTGGCACCGTGCGTGCACTACGGTATCACCAAATCGCTGTACGGCTATGCCGGCTCGCTCACGGTGCGACCGGAGATTTTCACCGAGTACATTCTGGATATTCTGCATTCGCTCCAGGACAAGAAATTCCGGCGCGTCGTGATCGTCAACGGACACGGCGGCAATAACAGCGCGCTGAAAGATGCGGCCTACCGGGCGTTCCAGGAGTTCGGCCTGAAGGTAGCGGTGGTGCATTGGTGGACGCTGTGCGAAGACGTGACGCAGGAAGTTTACGGCGGGCCGGGTGGTCATGCCGGGCGCGACGAGACGGGATTCGTGATGTCGATTGATCCGAAGTATGGCAAGAAAGCGCGCTACGACAAGATGCTGGCGTACAAGATGAACGCGGGCGCGGATGTCTTCCCGATTCCCGGGTCAGTGTTGATTTACGATAAGGATGGGCGCGGCGAACCTGATTTCGATGCGAAGAAGGGGAAGGTGTACGCGGATAAAGTGAAAAAGCGGATGGGGGATTTTCTCGAAGATGTGTTCGAGCGGTGGGCGAAGTTCTTTCCGGAATAGAAATACGTCCTGATCGCAGAGGTTGTGGTTCACAAACGGAGGAAGGCGCAGCGGGGAATGTACCACTCAACGCCCCTGACTCTGTTTGCTAAGGGGAAATCGTTGGGTGAATCACGCCACAAGCCACCGTTCCTCGGGACGCCACGCAGGCGGTGGGGGACCGGCGTCGGGTTGGCAGTGGTGACGCGTGAAATAGAGTGCTGCCGCAACGTCAGGAGCCGACTGAAGTCGGCACTACAGGGGGGCAGCACAGCGGGCAGCACAGAGGGCGTCAGGAGCCGACTGAAGTCGGCACTACAGGGGAGCAGCAAGAGTTGATTGAGGTCGGCGAGACAGGGGGATGAACTTCTGAGCGCGGAGATTGCTTCGTCGCGGCGGACCGCAGAGGAACCGGCAAAGGTCCGGGCGCTGCTCGCAAGGACAAGGAGCGCGAGGGCGGTTAGATGCGATACGCGACCGAGAACATCAGTTTGCTGGAGGTGAATTCCTGAGCCAGATCGAGAGTACGGTTATCGAGTTCGTAGCTGGCGCGCGCGAAGCCGACATCGAGCATCGCCACGCGATCGATCAAGTAACTGAGTCCAAACGAAAACGAGTTGCGATCCTTCTCGATCTGGTTGGAGGCGAAAAAGCCGGAGAAGGGAAGCGGGTCGTGTTTGTAGCCGCCGCGCACGATCAAGCCGTATTGGGGAAAGGTGTATTCGGCACCGAACCGGAAATTGATCGACTCGTCGTAGGAGTTGCGCAAATCGCGGTTGAGGTCTTCGAGATCAAAATCGCCGTCATATTCCAACTGGGTCCAATCGGTGTAGCCGACGTTGCCTTCGATGAGGAACGTGCGGGTGCGGAAAGCTAATCCGCCATTGAAGACGAAGGGGTGGGTGAGATGGTATTCGTAGTAGCCAACCTCGGTATCCTCGGAGCCATTCTCGATGGTGCGCTGGATGTAGTTCTGCTCGACTTTGTACTTGGTGGGGACGTCGATGGTCAGCGCGGCCGAGAGATTCTGCGTTAAGTCGGCCAGAGCGCCGAGTCGCAGGCCGACGGCGGAGTAATTGTCTTCGATGTTGTCGATGTACTCCAGATCGGAGCTCAGCGAGGATTGTTGGTAGTTCCAATAGTAGTCTTCACCGCCGTTGAAATAAGTCAGGGTCAAGCCGGCAGAAATACGCGCCGACAACTCGATGGCGGCGGCGGCGGACCATTCGCGGATACCGCCCGATTCTTCTTCGACGGCGTGCTGGGAGTTGTCCAGAACCGGGGAGTCGAAGGTGAACGTGCGATCAAAGGAGCGGGTGCGGTTGACACCGAAGGCGACAACGAGCGCGCCGCGATAGGTCGGCACCGGCACCGTCAGGTTGAGCGAGCCGAGGCGCGTACGCGACAGGTTGTTTTCGGCGGAATAGGCGTGGGCAGCGACGGTCTTATTCGTGAATTTCTCGTGCGAAAGCGCGCCATAGAATTCGGGGCGGCGGATCTTGGTCAGCGCGGCCGGGTTGTAGACGATGGCGGTGCCGTCCTTGGTCGAGACGACAACGGCCTCACTCATGCCGACGGCGCGGCCGCCGATGCCGAAAAAGTTATCAGCGGAAGCTTCGCTCACGAACGATTCCTCCTGAGCGAAGGCCGCGACGCAGAGAAACAGCACGAGCGTCAGGAGAGGAAATACCGGCAATGGTCGGGGAAACATCAGAGCAGCTCCTTTGGGTTACTTGCCGCGGCGCTTCGGCGGTTTGGAATCTTCTTTTTTGTCGTCGGTGTTGGTATTCGGCGGCGGTGTTGTGCCGGTATTCCCGCCGGTGGTGGTACCGGTGTTGGGATTGGTGATTACCGGCGGCGGATTCGATCCGGAATTGAAGGTCGGGAGACTGGGAATGAGCGGTTCGGCGCCGGTGACGTAGGGCGGCGGCAGGCCGCGTTGCCGCTCGGGGCGCGCGATCTTGTCGACGGTATCGATGACGACGCTCGATGGCGAGCCGCTGCTGTTGTACCAATAGTCATCCCACCACCACGGATAGGCATAGTAGTCGCCCCAGCGGGGGTACTCCCAGTAATATTCGGGCAGGGGATTGTAGTAAAAGCCGTAAGGATATTCGGCGTAGTCGCGGTGACAACTGACGCAGTCGTAGTCGCCGGGCGAGTGGTTGTAACCGGCTTGCGTCGATGCTTCGGGTGAGACCTCGGTCATCGTATCCATCGAAGGATGGCGGATGATGGTGTAACAACCGATGGAGGTGATTGCCAGCGCAATGGCAATGACCACGGCGATCAAAATCTGTTTGGCGTTCATGAGCACCTCCTACGGTTTATACACCGTTAGAAGAATTCAAGATAAGTAATCCTCAGCCCGCGCGTCGGCGATTTCGTATCGTTGCGATTCTCGAACAAGTTTTCGAAGTCGAAGCCGATTTCGAGCCGTTCCGAGAAAATCCAGCGAATCCCCACATTGAAGTAACCCCAACCCTTGCCCGACAGTTCCGAGTCGCGGTTGTCGGAGAGGGCGAGATCGTATTCGGCGACCAGGAGCAGATCGTCCTGCAACTGCAAATCAGCACCGAAGAAGACGGAGACGTCGTCATCGTTGTCGACGTCATTTTCGAGCGAGTAATAGGCACCGGCGTGCAGGCCGGAAGACCACTGATAGGTCTTGTATCCTTTAGATACGACACCATAAAAGCCTTTGGACTTGTACATAAACCGCTTGAGATCGTTATAATAGCGGCCATAGCCCTGGCCCTCGTAGCCCAAGGCGATGGCGGGCATATATATCGTCTCGGTAATCAGTTGGTACTTGACGAGAAACTCGACTTCGTCGTACCAGTCGGCGCCGACGTCGCCGAGGATTTTCTCGCCGCCGTAGGACATCCCGACCATAAAGCGGCGGTGCAAGCCGATGGTGGTCTGACCGACGAGCGAGCCGTTGGCCGAGGCGCGGAGTTGCACGTCGAAGCTGGCGCGCGGCATGGTGGCGGCGGTCGGGCAATCGACGAGTTGGCGCGGCGGCTGGTTGTCGTAGGAATAGATGCGCGTCACGCCGCGCTGGGAGCGGTCATCGCGCTCGCCCCGGTCGCCGCGGCCCGATTGCGCGTAGACGAGCGAGGTTAATAGCATGAGTGCCAGAATTTGCAGCAAAAGTCGGGGCATCCGTGCCTCCTGAAGAAATGGGCCAAAAGCATTCATGCTTGGAATCTAACGCCCTCCCGGCGACGGTCAATAAAAACTTCCCACCATTACGAATTGAGAGCAAGCGGCGTGCCCGGTAGGGATCAAAGGCAAGTGCGCGTGAACAGCGGGGAAATTGCGATTGGAACGAAGAGGACATGACGGGCGCGACCAGAAAGCGTTCGTTCGGAGTTGTGGCGGCACTGAAACTGTGCGATGACAGGGGGAGTTCGCTCCTCGCAATGACAACAACAGGTTTCGCTCCCCGAAATGAGACTTGGAGAAATTGCTGTCGATCATCGCAACAGCGGCCTTTATCAGCAAGCCTCAGAGCGGGGTGTTGAAGTCCTCGGAGCAGAAGATTTCGGCGGCGGGCTTGCGCTCGGTGGCGGCCGGAGTGTAATGCGGGTAGCCGATCGCGAGCACTGAATGCACTTCGGCGGACTCCGGTATTTTGAGCAGGCGGCGGATTTTCCAGGCGTTGTAGGCGCCGATCCAGCAGGTGCCGAGTCCGAGTTCGACGGCCTGCAGGGTCATGAACGCATTGGCAACGGCCAAATCTTGCAGGCGGATTTCGCGTTTGCG
>JADYYF010000202.1 GCA_020853795.1 Candidatus Zixiibacteriota bacterium | reverse complement strand
TGATGCACCGCCTCGCGCCGCGCTTGCCAATCCTCCAGAATCGGCTGGAGGTGACGCTTGAGATCTGTTTCCGGGAGTGCGTTGTATGCTTGCTCGAACCGTTCAAACTCGTCCCGGAGTCTGCCCCCTGCGCAATGCTCAGAGGGTTCATACTGGAGATCGGCCGCCCTTGCCACCGCAGCCACACCCGCCTCCGTCTCTCCAAGATAAAGCAGCAGACGCGCCCGCCCCAATTTCACGGCCGCGATCTTGTCGGCGCCGATATCTACCGCCCTCAGATCTGCAATTTGCGATTCAAGCTGCGCCAATCCGTCCGCGTCGAGATCAGCGATCGCCGCTGCCGTCAGCGCCATCGCCAGCAGCCTGCCATATTCCTCGACAAAGCCGCTGAACGTCTGATTTCCCTCGACCGCCTTGATCTCCGGCCAAAACGTCATCAGAAGCTGCAGCCGCGCGCTCTCGGATTGGATCGCCCCCAGTTGATTGCGGAGCCGCTCAAATGCCGTCGCAAACTTGACCGGCGAAATACTCATAGCGTCTCAAACACCCGCAGCGAAATCGCCTGCGCCGAATCGAGCGACCCGAACAGCGACGTGCCGTCCACCGTCTGCTCGTCAATCAGCGCCAGGCCCGGTTGCATCAGCATCACCCGCGCCCGCTTGAAATCGCGACGCCCATGCAAGGCAACCACGCGCACCGCCACTGAAAGCCCGTCCGAGTGATCCGACAGCCAAACTCTGACCACATCGCCCTGTGGCGTCGTCAGTTCCGTCTCGGCGCTGGCGCGGACCAGGTCGGGATTGGCGCTGATCGGCTCCAAATCAAAGACCGCATCCGGCAATCGAACCTGCCACTTGAGCCGGGCCGGATCGCTCACAATGTCCCGCTCGATTTCAACCCGGCCATTGGCGTCGGTAACAAAGCTTCGACCGATCTCCGGCGCTTCCAGAAGCAGAAACGCCGCGGCGTTGGCCTCGGCCGTCGTGACCTGTAACTGGGCACTCTGCCCCGCCGGATCATTCGCAATCGTCACAACCAGATCCTGAGTCTCTGACACCAGGATACTGCGTGCAGATGGCGTGTTCGCGCCGCCGGAATCCGCTGCCAGAAGTTGCTCCCTGTAGTCGGCATCATCTAATCGAGACAGGGGAATAATCCGCGCCGGCGTCTGAGCCAATCGCGAGACCATCTCGTCTACCGAACGGACCAACTGATAAGCGCGCTCTTCCTCTTGAAGAAATTCCGCCAGATTGTCGCAATACTCCCGGCAGAATTCGCACACCAGAACATGGGCGCTGATATTCGCGTCTGTCGCCTGCCCCGCCCGGCTCATCGTTACATAGCGACTGAGCTCATCGCGTGAAGGGTGCATGGCACTCCCTTGCTGGAATCATCCACTTCATAAATAGAACCCAAGACGCCGAATTGTCGGATTATTCCTTACGCGCCCGCGAAATTCTTCGACCGCTCTGCCAATGATCGTCTCAAAAACGTACTTGTAGTCGGCCAGATAACGCTCCACCGCCTCGGCCGGCATGGTCTCCCCAAAATACCGCGGTATCGGGTCCGTCGCTCCCCCGTTCGCAAGGTCGGCAAGATATCTCCCGGCCGCTTCGACAAGCCGGTCCGCCTCCACTTCTGAAATTCTACCCTTCATGACAAATCGGCCGGCGCAATCCTGCCGCACGACAACAATCGCCGCTTCGCACTCCTTCTCAATTTCCTGCTGCAGCACCAACTGCGTTGCTGTCGGCAGGCAAGAGATCGCCGGCGCCTCAATTTCTACGTGCCTGCAGATCACGGTCACGACTGCCCTTGTGAACTCGTGATGCCTGACCCGTGGTGCAAAGCGTTCGTCATTGGCTGTTCGTTCCAACACCTGCCTGACCAGAAGCTCCATTGTCGTGGTCTCCAAATAGCACTCTTCGACCAGGCGCATAAGTTCCTCGTACGGCATCAGATTCCGCCCGGCACTGTCGTTGTCCGGCGCACCGCTCAACCCGATCAACCCCTGCTGGTCATCGATCGATCCATGGGTGTATGTCGGCGATTTCAGCACATGCGAGATGCGCGCCTTGATCTTCGCCACCCCGGGGTCCTCTTGACCGCGCAGGCGAAACAGCTCTTGCCCAACAAATCCGAGCACCAGCGCCCGAAACCGGTCATACAGCACTGCCGCCTCGCAACCGGTAAAATCGTTGATCCCAAGTTTCTCGTAGTAATCGAAGATGATGTGGTAAGGGCGATCGCCGTCGCGCCGCAAGAGCGCGCCCAAAATATCGTATGCGGCCTGGTTGATGTCGCCGCTCGGCCCGTCGCTGGAGCTGGGGAGTTTGTAGCCTCGATTGCGCTTGTAGACTAAACCGGCAACCGTCAGCCGATACGACACTTCATAGAAATCCCTGAATCGCTCGCAATCTTTTGGCGCAATCAGAAATCGCTTGAGTACTTCCGGCGCTTGATCGTGCGGTACGCCTGTTGTCCTGCCCATGAGCGTCGCCCTGGTGATTCGATTCTGTTGACTTGAGCCTAATGCACCCCGGATTCCCGAGGGTTGCCTCCATAAGATACCGCGAATCGCCCCGCCGAGCAAGCTGGATCGTGACAGCCCTTATCTCCCTCAAGGCACAGTCGCGCCGGCTCAAGTCGTCGCTGATACGGTCCTCGAATTCGTTGGCGGTCAGAAGAAAACGGGGCGAAGCCGACAACTGCCGGCATCCGCCCATTACTCATCCAGGCTTGGATCGACGCTGCGGTCGATCTGGCATCCGTTATGCGCCGTCTACTACCCCTCGACCGCCGCCTCCGTCGCCGGCACCGACTGCCGCGCTCCTTCAAACTTCCTGCGATTCGCCATATAATAGAGCAACGGCACTGCCACCGGGCTGATGATCAACGAGGTCACTTCCCCGGCGATCAGCGCAATCGCCAGCCCCTGGAAAATCGGATCGAAGAGGATGATCCCCGCACCAACTATGACCGCGCCCGCCGTCAACAGGATCGGACGGAACCGCACCGCGCCGGCGTCGATCACCGCCTCGGCCAGAGAATGACCTTCGCGCAGCCGTAGCTCCGCGAAGTCAATCAGAATGATCGAATTGCGAATAACAATCCCGGCGCCCGCCATGAAACCGATCATCGACGTGGCCGTGAAGAACGCTCCCATGATGCCATGCGCCGGCATGATCCCGATCAGCGACAACGGAATGACAACCATCAGGATGATCGG
>JADYYF010000201.1 GCA_020853795.1 Candidatus Zixiibacteriota bacterium | reverse complement strand
GCCTGGGTTCCGGCGGCGGTCGGGTTTTTGCTGGGGGCGCTGTTCTTGCGCGGAATCGACCTGATTCTGCCACACCTGCATATCACCGACGACGGCACTCATGCCGAAGGCATCCGCACCCACTGGCAAAAGGCAACGCTGCTTGTACTCGCGATCACGCTTCACAATTTCCCCGAAGGTCTGGCGGTTGGCGTGGCTTTTGGAGCGGTGGCTTCCGATCTCCCATCAGCCGGATTGGCCGGCGCGGTGGCGCTGGCGCTCGGTATCGGCATTCAGAATTTCCCCGAGGGTCTCGCCGTATCGGTGCCGTTGCGCCGGGCCGGAGTATCGCGACGGAAGGCGTTTTGGTATGGCCAACTTTCCGGCGCCGTCGAACCGATTGCCGGTGTGCTTGGCGCCGCGCTCGTCATCGCCGCCAAACCGATTCTGCCGTATGCGCTCGCCTTTGCGGCCGGCGCCATGATTTTTGTGGTCGTCGAAGAACTCGTCCCGGAATCGCAGACCTCCGGCCATTCGCACGCCGCGACCATGGGCGTCATGGTCGGCTTTGCGGTGATGATGGTTCTTGACGTGGCGCTCGGGTAGATTGATCGCCCTGTCTTCGCGGTCACGCAAATTCAGACCCACAGAAGCACATTGCGCTCGTATTCCCTTCAATCGCTATGAATACACCTGACCTGCAACCCCTGTTAGTGCAGCGCGAGCGCCTCCTGGGTTACATCCGCAAACGCGTGGCTGAGCCCGAGGTCGCCGAGGATATCCTGCAGGACAGTCTGCTCAAGAGCCTGCGCTCGGCACCCGAATTCGACGCTGATGAACGGTTGGTGGCCTGGTTCTTTCGGGTGTTGAACAATGCCATCATTGACTACTACCGTCACCGCGCTACGATAGCCAAGCATCACGATTACCGCATAATCGATGCTGAAGCAGCAGCTGCGCCGACTGCGGCTGACGAGGCAGCGCTGTGCGAGTGTTTTCGCGGTCTCCTGCCCTCGTTGAAACCGGAATACGCCGAACTGATTGAGAAGCTCGAACTGGCAGAACAAGAACCCGCCTCGGTCGCTGATGAACTTGGCATCCAACAAAACAACCTGAAAGTTCGCCGCCATCGGGCGCGGCAGGCGCTTCGGCAAAAACTGGAAGAAACCTGCCGGACCTGTGCCAAACACGGCTGTCTCGATTGCACCTGCTCCCCCAAATGACTTCGAAATCAGTGTAACCTTGGCAGGAGTCTCCGTCTTAGGGAGCAGGCCGGCCATGCAAAGGCCGCCAGATTGGCTAACACGACGGAGGAATCATATGGAACACACCATGCAGCATCACCACCATCAAGCAACCGCGATGGCTTCAGCTGGCTCGCTGAGCCGCCTGGCGTTCAGCGCCACGATTCACTGCCTGACCGGCTGTGCCATTGGCGAAATCCTCGGCATGGTCATCGGCCCGGCGCTCGGTTGGGGCAATTGGACCACGGTCGCGCTTTCGGTGATTTTGGCCTTTATTTTCGGCTACTCACTGACCCTGATGCCGCTTCTCAAGTCGGGTCTGGCGGTGAGAACCGCCCTGGCGTTGGCGTTCGCCGCCGATACGCTCTCGATTGTAGTTATGGAAGTCATCGACAACGCGCTGATGCTGCTGATCCCGGGAGCGATGGATGCCGGCCTGACCTCAGGACTCTTCTGGGGCAGCATGGCGGCCTCGCTGGTGCTGGCGGGCGCGGCGGCGTTCCCGGTGAATCGCTGGCTGATCGCGCGCGGCCGCGGGCACGCCATTGTGCATGCGCACCATTAGCCGCCGCTGTCTCCATCTTCATGGAAATTCGTTTTCGCGTAACCTCAAAACCGCTGGGCGCAGCGCCCGGCGGTTGCGTATAATCCCTACATGGCGGATCAATCGCATAGCAAATACCTGGCGCCGGAGGTTCTGAGCAAGCTCAAGAGCCTCGAGGTTAAGGCGCGGCTGGTGGTCGAGGGCTTCATCGCCGGCCTGCACCGCTCGCCTTATCACGGCTTCTCGGTCGAATTTGCCGAGCATCGCCAGTACATGCCGGGCGATTCGATTCGCGACATCGACTGGAAGGTTTTCGCCAAGTCGGATCGGTTCTACATCAAGCAGTATGAAGAAGAGACCAACCTCAAAGCGTACCTGCTGGTCGACTGCTCCCGCTCGATGGCCTTTGCCGCCGATCAACGCCTGAACAAGCTGACCTATGCGTTGCAGTTGGCGGCGGCGCTGTCGTTTCTGATGCTGAAGCAACGCGACGCGGTCGGACTGGTCGGCTTCGACGAGAAGATCAATGTCTACGTGCCGCCGCGTTCGGCGGCCTCGCACCTGCATGTTCTTCTGCGCGAAATGGAGCAATTTGCGCCGGCGCAGAAGACCAATGTCGCTTCAACACTACACGAAATGGCCGAACGGATCAAACGCCGCGGTCTCGTGATCGTGCTGTCCGATCTGCTTGATGACCCCGATCAGATCATCGCCGGGCTCAAGCACTTCCGCCACAAGAAGCATGAGATCATCGTCTTCCACGTGCTCGACCCCAAGGAACGCGATTTCTCGTTTCCGCTCGAGGCCATCTTTAAGGACATGGAAACCGGCGAGCAGGTCAGCACATTGCCGTGGCAGGTAAAGGGGGAATATCAGAAGGTCGTCGGGCAGATCCTCGAACGCTTTGCCCGTGAATGCCGGATGTCGAACATCGACTACGTGCCGATCGACACCGCGACGCCCTACGATCGCGCGCTCTTCGCCTACCTCAATAAGCGGGCGCGGCTCTATTAGTCGAGTCAGTTGCCAGAGCTCCCGGCACTGTTAATATCTGTTAATTCTCGACCGCAGCTCTTGTCCGCCGGCTGCTTACGACCTAACTTCGCCTCAGCTGTATCACAAATCATGGGAGAAACGATGAAGCGCAAAATGTCGAGAGTCCTCGTCATCGGCTTGATGGCTGTGAGTCTGTTCGCGGCAACAGCGGCCGCCCTGTCGCTGGCAGATTCGCCGGCGGGTTCGTTAGTGGGTGAGTACCTGAAGGCATTCAATTCCGGCGATGAGAAGATGATGCGGGAGTTTCTGCAAACCAACGTCGCGCCGGCAGCGCTCGCCCAGCGGCCACTTGAGACCCGGCTTACCGCGATGATGAGCATCTTCAACGACCTGCGCGGGCTGGCACTGCAGCAGGTGACGGCGATCACCGACTCGACCACGACGATCATCGCGCGAGCACAGATGGGCATGTTTTTCGAGTTGGTGTTTCTCCACGATCACGCGCAGCCGCCCCGACTGCGATCGCTGAGCCTGATGAGCGTTGACGAACCGCTTGATCCTAATCTTCCGCCGCTCAGTGAGACGCAGTTGTTGCACGCGGCCGATTCACTGCTGAAAGAGAAAACCGCTGCGCAGGAATTCTCCGGCGTCGTGCTGATCGCGCGCGATTTCCAGCCGCTTTACCATCAGGCGTTCGGCCTGGCCAGTATCGAGTACCAGGTTCCCAATCGGCCCGACACCAAGTTCAATCTGGGCTCGATCAACAAGAGCTTTACACGCCTGGCAATCGAGATGTTGGCGGCGCAGGGCAAGCTGTCGCTCGACGACACGATTGGGACATATTTGCCGGACTACCCGAACGCGGAGGCCCGCGCCAAAGTGACAATTCGTCATCTCGTGGAGATGTCGGGCGGGATCGGCGATTTCTTCGGCGAAGCCTTCGACAACTCGCCCAAGAACCGCTTCCGACACAACCGCGACTTCATCCCGCTCTTCGCGAATGAAGCCCTGCAGTTCGAACCGGGATCGCGCCGCGCCTACTCCAACGGCGGCTATATCCTGCTGGGAGCGATTGTTGAGCGGGCAAGCGGGCAAGACTATTATGAGTTCGTGAAGACGAACATCTTTGGACCAGCGGGCATGGAGAATTCCGCGTGGTACGAGGCTGACGTGCCGGTGCGCGATTTGGCTGAAGGTTATACGACCGAGGGCTCACGCGACGGTTCTCGCCGCCAGAACATCTACACTCGCCCGGCGCGCGGCAGTTCCGCCGGCGGAGGATATTCGACGGCTACCGACCTGCTCAAGTATGCACAAGCTCTGGCATCCGGGAAATTCGGCCCGCCACGCAATGATCTGGGAGTTGCCGGTGGCGCTCCAGGAATCAATGCCGAACTCGACTCCGGTCTGAGTGGCGGCTACACCGTAATTGTGCTGGCCAACTATGATCCGCCGGCCGCCGAAGACGTCGCGCAGGCAATTCGCAATTTGGTACGGCGCGTGCGTTAGCAGTCCGCTACTTGATCTTCTTGCCCGGCATCACCTGGCCGCTTTGGTAGAGAATCAATTGCTCGACCTTGCCGTCGGCGCCCCGGACAAATTCGATCTGCGCCTCGACGACCTTCAAGAAGAACTTGGTCTCCGAGCTGGGGAACATCTCGAACTTCGATTGTCCCGTCGCCTGGCCGAAGATCTGATTGCCTTCGCGCGTGATCACGATCGAAAAGATCGGTGCCAATTGGTACTCGCCGACGTACTGATCGTAAATCGCCGGATCGACCTGTGCGACCTCAAATTTCGGCATCACCTTCTCGGCTTCGTCCGGTGGCAGCTTCCGGTGCCTCGAGTCCACGCCGCCCTGTTGAAACTCCTGGGCCATCACCTCGCCTGCCTCGTTGCGGATGAACAACACGGTTGTGGCGTTGTCCATCGGATAGAAGAACTTGTCTCCGCCTTCCGGGAGGATCTCAAATTGTGGGCTGCCGGCGCGCTGCGAATACAACTTGCCGTTCTCGGTCGTGATGAACCGGTACTGGCCGCCGCCCAGATCGTAGGCGCCGACATATTCCGGGTAGCGGTCGGGGTTGCCCGCCACTGGGGTTTTTCTAACCGGAACATCGTACGGTTGCCCGACGGCCAATGCCGACAGCGCAATCGCCAAACTCCGGGCCGGGCCGGTGTCGTCGTTGCTCAAGACTGCGATGCAAAGTTCCTCGGACGGAATTCGCACCAGCGCCGCCGCAAAGCCGGCGATCTGTCCGTCGTGCCAGATGCGCTCGTAAGCGCCGACTGAATCAATGATCCAGCCGAAGGCGTAGCGATCAAGATTGGGCGTGTACATGGCCGCGAGTGAAGCAGCGCTGAGGAGCTTCTTCGTGCGCAGCGCCTCATCCCATTTGATCAGGTCGAGTGTCGTACTGTAGAGCGCCCCGGCGCCGCCGGCGACTCCCGGAGGCCACATCTCGGCGCGCTGACGGATACTGTCCGGCGTCGTGTAGCCGACCGCCCGCAAATCCTCTTCAACCTGCATCAGATCAAACCCGGTCGCACTCAGTCCGGCCGGCGCGAGGATGTTCTTCGCCATGTACTGATCCCACGGCATGCCGGAAATCTTGACGATGATCCCTTCCAGCAACTTGTAGCCGGAATTACTGTACTGGTAGCGCTCGCCGGGGGCAAAATCGGGTGGCAGCGTGGCGATCATGGCGATCTGGTCGTCGAGGGACGGATTCGTCTTCAACCAGGTGGCAAACGCCGTGCTCGCCGTATAGTTGGCGATACCAGAGGTATGCGTCAGCAAATGCCGGATCGTCACGGTGTTCGCGATATTCTCCGGGAAATCGGAGAAGTACTTCTTGAGCGTATCGTCCACCGACAGCAGCCCTTTCTCCTGCATCTGCAGAATCGCTGCCGCTGTAAACTGCTTGGTGACCGAACCGATCAGAAACCGCGTGGTCGGCGCATTCTTGCGTTTGGCCTCGAAATCCGCCATTCCGAATCCGCCGGCATAAATGATCTTGCCGCCTTTGGCGATCGCGGCCGAACCGGTGAAGTTGTAGACGCTCTCGGACGCCTTGAGATATTGCTCAACCTGCTGCCGCAGAGTCGATTCAACCTCTTGTGCGCGCGCGGTCGTTATCAGAGACGCAGCCAGACAGGTAGCCGCGACGAACAGGCAAAGGATTTGTTTTCGATTACGCATGAATTGACTGGCCTCCTGACCGTATGCCTCCCCAAGCCTCTTAGATGCACTGTTGAGGGCGGTTCTGTCAAGAACTCTTGTCAACCGTGCCTGATGTCGACTCCGCTGGGCCGTTGTGCGATCCTGCTGTTCCCAGTGAGTAGGGATTGCCGGGGGAAATCGAACTATCTTCCCCGCCGGTTTTTTCTTCTCCGCTTTGTCTAACGAACGTTATGTTGAAAACACCGATGTCAGGTGAAGCCAACATAGATGAACGCGAGTTGATTGTTGCCGTCGCCAAGGGGGACCGCGCGGCTTTTAAGACTCTCTTCGATCGCCATTCTCCTACGACCTATAATCTCTGCCTGCGCCTGCTGGGAAATCCTGACGACGCCCATGAAGTGGCGCAGGATGTCTTCGTCACACTGTGGCAGAAGGCCGAGTCGCTGCGCGGCGAGAGCAAGCTGTCGACCTGGCTGCATCGCGTGGCCGTCAACAAGTCGATCAATTTCCGCAAGCGCGGCGGGCTGCTGTCGAAACTCAAGCAGATTGTCTCCATCGATACCGACGAAGTCTCGCTGGAACAGCAGCTGTCCGCGCCGGAGACCGACCGCCCCGACCGGCAGTTGGAGACCGCGGAAGCCCGCATCGAACTGGCCGAGTTGATGGCGAACATGCCGGAACGGCAGCGGACTGTCTATCTTCTGCACAAGCTGGAAGGCTTGAGCTATCAGGAAATCGCCGAACAACTTAACCTGACGATACCGTCGATTGAGTCGCTGATGCACCGCGCCAAGGAAAGCCTGCAGAAGGCGATGCTGGCGAATTTCCACAAACGGCGAAAGAAATCGTAGGGGCTGATTGTCCAAGAACTGAAGGACGGAGGTTGATGATTGTGACCTGCAAAGAGATCGAACAGAACCTGATCGCGCGGCTGGAAAATACCCTGCCGGAGGATCAGCGGCTTGCGATCGACGCGCACCTGCGCGACTGTGCCGACTGCCGGGAGCTGTTCGCGCAGTATCAATCCCTGTTCACTGCCGACAAGCTGGGAGCGGCGGTGCCGGCATCGCTATGGCGGGCGATCCAGTCTCGAGTCAATGAACTCGAAGCGGATCGCCGCCCGACGCCCGCTTTCGGGCCGCTGCGCCGTCCCGCGTTTGGAATCACCCTGCAGGCGCTCGGTGTCGCCGTGGCGATCGTGGCTGGCGTGATGCTCGGCCGGACGCCGCAGACCACAACAACTACTACTGCGACCGAGACCGACGAGCTGATTGAATACTACGCCTCCGGTTTCTCGACCTCATCGTTGCTGCTGGACGAGGTCTACGAGCAGGTGGATAACGGCAACGGAGGTTCGCGATGAAGATCCGAACATTGATCTATGTCGTGATCCTGCTGTTGATCGTCAATGTCGCGGCACTGGTGACGATTGTCATCAACCGTGTCAAACCGGGCCCGCCCGAGGATTTTGGCCCCGGGATCGGCGACAAGGAACCGCCGGCGATGGTGTTTACGCCGGAAGAGCGCAGGAAGATGGAGCAGTCACGCTACTGGCTCGACAGCACCGTAGCGCCGGTCATGGAGCAGATGAAACTGAGCCGCAAACAGCTATTCGATGAACTCAGCGCCGCCGAGCCCGACACGCTCAAGGTGTTCGCCCTGGTCGATGAGATTGCACTGCAGCAGAAATCGATTCAGCGGCGGTTGGTTGAGCGCTTTATCGCTGATCGCGGCGTGCTCTCGCCGGAACAGCGCGCGCGGTTGCTGCGGATGATTGAAGAACGCGGACGCGGTCCAATGCCGGGCCGATTCGGCGAAGGCCGACGCGGCAAGTCTCGACCGGGCCCGATGCCGATAGAGGAAGGTCAATGATGAGATTAACCGGACCAGACGGCGGCCAGTCGCGGCGGGTGGAGTTTTCGCGCGCGGACGGCCTGCCGAGTAGCCGTCGCGCGATGCGCCCGCTGCAACTCGCCGCCGTTGGGTCTGCAGGTGAGTTGGAGTACTGAAAGGAGACATGCAATGAGAGACAAACTGAGATTCTTGGGCTTGCTCGCGGCGCTGGTGGTAATGGCCGCCCTGCCCTTGATGGCGCAGGACGCGCCGAATGCGCCGGACGATGACGATGATGAAAATGAATTCATGTGGGTTGGCCGCAAGGGCCAGGGTATGGGCGATGGACCGCGGTTCCAGTTCGTCGAGCAGATGAAGCTGACGGAAGAACAGCAGAAGAAGATGCAGGAGATGCGAGTGGCGCATCAGAAGGAGATGATCCCGCTGCGCGCGCAAGTGAAGGTCAAACGCATCGAACTCCAGGAGTTGTTCCGCGGCGACGCTAACCAGGGCGCAATCAACAGCAAGATCGACGAAATCAGCAAGCTAACCGCTGATCTTCAGAAGAAGAACGCTGCGCACCGCCTGGCGCTGCGCAACCTCTTGACCCCCGATCAGAAGAAGATCTGGGACAGCCGTCCTCACGGCATGGGCATGATGGGCGACGGACAACGCGGCATGATGAAGCATCGCGGCATGGGTGGCGATTGTCCGCAAGGTCGCGGTGATGGCTGCCGCATGGGTCGCGGCCGCGGCCTGTGATGACTGCAGCTGATTGGTCCACTTACCATCGCTTGCTGACTATGGCTGATTAGACCACTTACCATCCCTTTTCTCCCCCAGACGGCGTCCTGCTAACTTCCGGACGCCGTTTTATTGTAATTCAGGCACAGGGCTCGACTTCTCCTCTGGTGCCCCGAAGCCGGGACGTCGCGAGGAACGAAAGATTGCGGTGGGACAGGAGCTGTTGCTCGCGATTACTCGGCCCAGTCAAGCATCGGATTCTCCGGCCGTTCGTCGTCCCAGACCATCGATACGATCCACCAACGCTCATTCTCCCACAACAGTTGGATGCTGTTAATCCCGCGTCCGATCACTCTCTCCTCGGGATCGCTGATTACGCCGACGTAGGCCGAGAAGACGTGCAGGATGTTGCCAAAGCGCTGCTCCTGGCGTTTGGTTTCGGTCTCGCGAAAGCCCTTGCCGCGAAAGAACTCGCTCGCAAAGGTCACCTTGCAACGCTCGATGAATTCCTCTACGGTCACTGATGTTGAATCGGTCCCGGCTCGCTTCGGGATCAGCAGCCGTCCCGCCGGAATCCAGAGTGAGCGCAACCGTTCATAATCAGCACCGCCGCCCAAATGAAAGGATATCGATCCGTACAACGCCGCGAGGATGCCGTCCACTGTCGCAACGTCGTTTGAATTCCCGTGAATGTTGCCTTGAGTTTTCATATCAGATACTACGAAAACCCATCCCTTCGGTTGCCGCAAGCCTCAATCCGCCGCTTTGGTAGGTCAGGATCCCTGCGATCCTGACTCAAAATCCAAATGTCGGGTTTCTCGCTTCACAGAGTCGCTGAGGCGTCAAGTCACAGCTGCGCTCGGAACCCGACCTACGGACTACAGCTTTCGCGCCAGCCAGCGCATCACATTACGCGCGAACAGCTCATTATCACAATCGGGGCGGTTCATCCCGAACTCCTCGCCCCGGTACACCTGGGCAGTCAGCATGGCCGCCTCGCCGAGGATGACCACTCGACCATTACCGAAATCGAAAGCCAGTCCCTGGGCATTTCCGGCCGGCTGCTGTTTCATCTCGACGCGGCCTTCGACCTCTGCTTGCGGGATGTACTCAACCGCATTGGCCGGCAGGCGCAGCAGAATTGCCGCGCTGTCGGCGGTTTGTAGCGACTGACCGGTGAAGGTCATCACGCGGCGAACCGGTGTCGGGCCGCCGGTGAGAATCGGATGATCACCAAGGCGACCGTTGACGTCGGAGAAGAGCAGCGGATCGGAGATCTCATCGGGGACTTCGACAAAGCCGCAGTACATCTTCACTCCGAATGCCTCAGCCAGACCGGCGCTTGCCGCGCCGAACGGCGCATGGTCAGCAATGAGCAGCAGCGAGCCTCCTTGTTTCACCCACTCGACGATCGCCGCGACTTCTTCTGTCGTAAACGCCGCCGCTGATCGGTCGCCTTCCGTGCCGATGGGGAGATTGAAACCGAGGAACTGCGGTTTAGGCGCACCGGAAGCGTTGACGATTACCAGGATGTCCGTCTCATTCAGCAAAGAAGTGGTGAACTTGTCCTTGCCTTTGGCGACGCGATAGCCGTCGGCGCGCAGCAACTTTCCGAATGGCCAGTAGCGACCGGCAATACCGATGGTGCTGGCATTGTTGTGGGCCTGATCGACCAGCACACGGGGACCGGTGCCTTCGTCAAATGCCGGTGTGTCAATGACCGGGCTCCAGCCGTAGTCGGCGCGTTGTTCGCGATAGACGACGTAGCCTAGACTGATAACGCCTGCAGCCACGACGACGACGAGAGCGATGAGAATGACCTTCTTCATGGGGAGAGCCTACCTCTCACGAATGTTAGGATCTTCATTCAGACCCAAGCAACGATTTGAGTCAGTTAATGGAAGTAGGACTGGAGAAACGCTGTCGATGTTTCAGTAGGTGAAGACTGACAGTAATGCATCTAGAATGGCTATGGAACATCTTCCGCGAACGCAATCACGTGTCCGTCGGGGTCAAGGCTGTAGGCGGCTCGGTCTCCCCACGAGCGCAGCGCCATTGCGCTCAGTTCTATGGCGCCGGCAGAGAGAGCGCGCTGGTGATAGGACGCCGCATCAGCTACCTTCAGGTACAATTCCGCCCGGGGAATGCCATGGGCGCCAGCCGGATCGGGCAGTGCGTTGCTGAGAAGTCGCTTGATTCCGGCCTCCGGCATCAACCCGAGAACGCTGGTCGGTGTCAAGGCAAACTCGGTCATGCCGGGGACATTTAGCGTCGGTTCGCAAGCTAGGACCCGGGTGTAGAATTTCGCGCTTCGTAGTTGGTCGGCGACGTACAAGATGAAGAGCGACTTATTCACCGTCATGGCTTCTCTCGCGCAAAGATCTCGTTCAATTCACTAAATGCCGCTGACTCACCCAGCCGATCAAACTTCCCGGTCTTGGCGATTTCCTCCGCCGCGCGCTGAAATGCGCCCAGAGCCACGCGCGACAGCGCCGACCCGACTGAAATTCGCCGCACGCCCAGATCAGCCAGTTGCCTCAGGTTCAATCCCGGTGCCGGCGCCACCACCAGCACGTTAACCGGCTTGGGTGCGACGGCTTTGACGATGCGGGAAATCGCGTCCAGGTCCTGCACACGCGGCGCATAGAGACAATCCGCGCCCGCTTCAGCATAGGCTACCAGCCTATCGAGCGCTACCTTTTCACAATCTGGATAGTTCACCAGCCACGCTTCGCACCGTGCCGTCAGAAGCACGCCACTGCCGGTGGCATCGATCGCGGCTCGTGCGGCGCGCACCCGCTCGATGGCGACCTCCCGCTCATACAGCGGATTCGCCGCGTCGCCTGTCGCATCCTCAATCGACAGTCCGGCCACGCCCGTCTGAACGCACAGCTTCACATTCTCCGCGAGACCTTCAAGGTTGTTTGCGTACCCGGCCTGAAAGTCGGCATTCACCGGCAGCGGTGTTGCCGCGACGATGTCCCTACAGTGCGACAGCACCATGTCAAGCGACAAGGCGGTTGCGGTGTCGGGTAACCCCTGTGAGAAGGCAAAGCCTGCCGAGGTTGTCGCCAACGCCTTGAAGCCAAGATGATGAAGTATCTTCGCTGACCCGATGTCCCACGGATTCGGGATGATGAAACACCCCGAAGCGTGGAGGGTACGGAAGGTGGTGATCGTGGAGACAGATTCAGAATTATTCATAGCGAAGCAAATGTCGTTGATCAATCAGCGCGGCGCAAGCCGGAATCGGGCCCCTCAAGTCGAAACCCCCAACACCAGTCACTCGATATCGCGGATACCTTCAGCGGGGTTTCGACAGTTCTTTTCGCACGTATCATGTTGTCGAAACCCCTCAATCACCCGTGGT
>JADYYF010000200.1 GCA_020853795.1 Candidatus Zixiibacteriota bacterium | reverse complement strand
TGTGCCAATTATCGTCGTCGTCGTTTTCTTCTTGTTCCTGTTGCTGAACGCGATCCGCGTTCTGCAGGAATATGAGCGCGGCGTGATCTTCCGGCTCGGCCGCATGATCGGCGTCAAGGGGCCGGGACTGATCCTGCTGATTCCAATCGTGGACCGCATGGTGAAGGTGTCGCTGCGGACGTTCACGATGGACGTGCCGCCGCAGGACGTCATTACCAAAGATAACGTTACGGTCAAAGTCAATGCCGTGATCTATTTTCAGGTGATGGAGCCCCAGCGCGCGATTGTCAACGTCGAGGATTATTTCTACGCCACGTCGATGATTGCCCAGACCACTTTGCGGTCGGTACTCGGTCAGGTCGAACTCGACGATCTGCTCTCCAATCGCGATGAGATCAACCAGCGACTGCAGAAGATCATCGACGACCAGACCGAGCCTTGGGGCGTGAAGGTCTCGGTGGTGGAGGTGAAGAACGTCGATCTGCCGCAGGAGATGACGCGCGCAATCGCCAAGCAGGCGGAGGCGGAGCGCGAGCGGCGGTCAAAGATTATTCATGCCGAGGGCGAATATCAGGCGGCGCAAAAGTTGGCTGATGCTGCTCACGTGATGGAGTCATCGAGCTACACGTTGCAGTTGCGCTACCTGCAGACGCTGACGGAGGTGGCGGCTGAGAAGAACTCGACTTTGGTCTTCCCGTTACCGATCGATCTGTTTACGCCGTTTATCGAACAGATGAAGCGGGCGTTGCCGCGGCAGGGGTAGTTCATCGAAGGAGTCTTCTGCGGAGACTCGTGATTTTGAGAGGCACCGGTCGCGGAGATCCGGCGTCTCGCTGATCTCCTTCGGTCGCCGGGACTATCGCTGTTCTTATGTGACTAAGGCGAGAAAATGACCCCTCCCTCCGCTGGCGCTGCCAGTGGGCTGCCAGATCAGGGGAGACTCGCCCGAAGAACGAGCTTGTGGTGTGCTTGTGTAACCCATTGTCTGGCAATATTATGCGGGGCATTCCGTTGGCAGTACATTAATATCGACTATTTCACACCCTGATCATCTGCCTGTTCAAAGTCTCGTCATCAAGCCCGCGCCTCAGTTCGTCGACAATTCTTGTCGATACTAAGATTTTTCCTTGTGTTAGGCGTTCCAAAGTGTATTGTTTGGCGCTTTCTGGGATTGTGGATATCCATAATGTCGGAGAGTCCAGCCAATCACCAAGAATCCAGTGACGTTGCGGAAGAGTAAAGTTTGATAGTCTAATTCCATTAAAGGAGTTTCGGGATGAGTTATACCGCCGAACAAATCCTCAAGTTGATGGACAAAGAGAAAGTCCGTTACATTCGATTGTACTTTACCGACATCCTCGGGACGTTGAAGGGGATGTCGATCACGCGCTCGGAGATTGAAGAGGTTCTCGAGAACGGGCAGGGCTTCGACGGTTCCTCGATCGAGGGTTATGTCCGGATCGAGGAGTCAGATCTCAACGCGCGGCCCGACCTGTCGACGTTTCGGATTTTCCCGTGGCTGATCGAAGGGGAGCGAGTCGCAATGATGTTCTGCGACGTAGAGACTCCGACAGGCGAACCGTTTGCCGGTGATCCGCGCTACGCGTTGCGGCGGATGATCAAGCAGGCAGCCGACCTGGGTTACACCTATTATGTCGGGCCGGAACTGGAGTACTTCTATTTCCGGCAGAACGGGTCACCCGAGGTGATCGATCAGACGGGATACTTCGATTACTCGACTGTGGATTTAGGCGCGCGGATTCGGAAGAAAACTGTGGTGGCGCTGGAGTCGGTCGGCATCCAGGTCGAGTGTTCGCATCACGAGGTGGCGCCGTCGCAGCACGAAATCGACCTGAAGTACGCGGATGCGCTGAAGATGGCGGATCAGGCGATGCTGTACCGCGTGATCGTCAAGGAAGTCGCGCAGGACATGGGCGTGTACGCCACGTTTATGCCCAAGCCGCTATTCGGGCAGAACGGGTCGGGGATGCACGTGCATCAGTCGCTGTTCAAGGGCAGCAACAATGCCTTCTTTGCCAAAAACGGAGAGTACCATTTGTCGGACACCGCACGGCAGTTTGTCTCGGGCATTCTCAAACACGTGAAGGAATTCACGCTGGTGACGAATCAGTGGGTCAACTCCTACAAGCGGCTGGTTCCGGGCTATGAAGCGCCGGTGTACATCTCCTGGGGACAGCGGAATCGTTCGTCGCTGGTGCGTATCCCGATGTACCGCTATGGTAAGGAAAAGGCGACGCGCGTCGAGTTGCGTTCGCCCGATCCGGCCTGCAATCCGTACCTGGCGTTTGCCTCGATGCTGGCGGCCGGTTTGGAAGGGATCAAGAGCAAGTACACGCTGGGCGCGCCGGTAGAGGAAAACATCTTCCACATGGATGAAGCGAAGCTGAAGAAGCACAAAATTGACTCGTTGCCCGGCACCTTGGAAGCGGCGATTGACAGTTTCGCCGGTTCGAAGCTGATGAAGACTGCGCTCGGGGAGCACATCTTCGAGAGCCTGATCGCCAACAAGCGTGACGAATGGGATCGCTATCGCGTCCACGTGACGAAGTACGAGATCGAGAAGTACTATCCATTGCTGTAAGCCATGGCGACGGCGCTCCAACTGCGGCAGCAATTCCTCGATGGTGAACGCAACCTCGGCGAGTACTATCATGAGTTATTGAATCGCTGTGAGGACGTTAACCACAGACTGAATTGCCTTAACGTCGTCACGTCCGAATTGGCGGAAGCGACGGTCGCCCAACTGCACTCGAAACTCACATCCGGTCGGCCGAAGGGGAAACTCTTCGGTCTGCCGATCATCGTCAAAGACAACATCTGCCTCAAAGACCATCCAACTACCTGCGCTTCGCGAATTCTCAACGGATTCGTGCCGCCTTACAATGCCACCGTCATCGACCGACTGTTGGCGGATGATGCAGTGATCATTGCCAAGGCCAACATGGATGAGTTTGCGATGGGCTCTTCCAATGAGAACTCGGCCCTGGGATTGGCGCGCAACCCGCGCGATTTGGAGCGTGCGCCGGGCGGTTCGTCCGGCGGGTCGGCGGCGGCCGTGGCGGCCGGGCTGGTTCCGCTGGCATTGGGATCGGATACCGGCGGCTCGGTGCGACAGCCGGCAGCGTTTTGCGGCGTGGTCGGTCTCAAGCCGACTTATGGTGCCGTCAGCCGCTACGGGCTCGTCGCGTTTGCGTCATCGCTGGACCAAATTGGACCGTTGGCAGCCGATGTGCACTCGGCGGCACTGCTCTTCGACGTCATCGCCGGCCACGATTCGCGTGACTCGACTTCGGCGCAGCAGTCGCTTGCCGGGGCGGAAGAGAATTTGAAGGCGGGAGTCCGCGGACTGAAGATCGGCCTGCCGCGCGAGTATTTCGCGGCCGGGCTCGATGCGGAAATTGCCGCGGCAATTACCCGTGTGGCTGATTGGCTGAAGCGTGAAGGAGCTGAAATCAGGGAAGTTGCGCTGCCGCATACGAAGTACGCGGTCGCCGCCTACTATGTGGTTGCCGACGCGGAAGCCTCCTCGAATCTTGCCCGCTACGACGGCGTGCGTTACGGTCAACGAGCGGCCGCCCACGATCTGCTATCCATGTACACCGAAACGCGCCATGCCGGATTTGGGGCCGAAGTGAAGCGGCGGATCATGCTCGGCACTTATGTCCTGTCGTCGGGGTATTACGACGCCTATTATGCCAAAGCCATGAAGGTGCGGCGGGTCATCATGCAAGAGATGCTGGAGGCGCTGAACGCGGTTGACCTGTTGCTCACTCCGACCACGCCCACTACGGCGTTCAAGCTTGGAGAGAAAACCGAAGACCCGCTGGCGATGTATCTCTCCGACATTTACACCGTAAGCGCGAATCTCGCCGGATTGCCGGCAATTTCAGTCCCCTGCGGCGTCGACGCGGCCAAGCTGCCGATTGGTGCGCAGTTGATCGGCCGACCTTTTGACGAGCCAACGCTGTTTCGGGCGGCGGCCGTGATCGAAGCGAGCAGTCGATGAATTTCGAAGCCGTCATCGGGCTGGAAGTTCATGCGCAGCTTCTGACCAAGAGCAAGATCTTCTGCGGCTGTTCGACGACATTCGGCCAGCGGCCGAATTCCGCCGCCTGTCCTGTGTGTCTCGGGCTTCCCGGCGCGTTACCGGTGCTCAATCGCGAAGCGGTCAATATGGCGGTCAAAATGATCCTGGCGGTTGACGGCAGCGTCGGCATGACGTCCGTTTTCGCGCGCAAGAACTATTTCTATCCCGATTTGCCGAAGGGCTACCAGATCTCCCAATTCGACCGTCCGATCGGAATCGGCGGCAGGATCGCCTTCGAGGACAACGGCGTGCGCAAGCAGATTCGACTCACGCGCATCCACCTCGAGGAGGACGCGGGCAAGTCGCTGCATCCAGAGGGGCACAGCGAAGACTTCACGCGCATCGATGTCAACCGCTGCGGCGTGCCGCTGATGGAAATCGTCTCGGAACCGGAGATCCGCAGTCCGCGCGAAGCGTATTTGTATTTGCATGCCCTTAAGCAGATTGTGGAACACCTGGGCATTTGCGACGGCAATATGGAAGAGGGCTCGCTGCGCTGCGATGCCAATGTCAGCATTCGTCCGGTCGGTGAAACGAAGTTGGGTACGAAGACTGAAGTGAAGAATCTGAACTCGATTCGGGGCGTTGAGAAAGCGCTGCGGTACGAAATCGACCGGCAGATCGCCATCGTCAGTTCCGGAGATCGCGTGGAACAGCAGACGCTGTTGTATTCCGACGCGGACGGCCGCTGCTACCCGATGCGCAGCAAAGAGGAATCTCATGACTATCGCTATCTCCCTGATCCGGACCTGGTTCCCCTTCAGTTGACGCCTAACTGGATCGCGACCGTGCAGCGGGAGTTGCCGGAGCTGCCGCTCAATCGACAGGACCGCTATGTTCACGACCTGGCGCTGCCCCGGTACGATGCGGAGGTCTTAACGTCGTCGCCGGGGCTGGCGTTGTACTTCGAGGAGACGTTGGCTGCCTGCCCTGATGCCAAGCTTGTGGCCAATTGGATCATGACCGAGGTGCTGGCGCGGGTCAAGGGCAACGCTGCTGGAATTGCCGGCTTTGCCGTCGAGCCGGCACGACTGGGACGGTTGCTCGAGATGATCAGGAGTAAGGCGATAACCGGCAAGATCGGCAAAGAGTTGTTCGAATGCATGCTTGCCGACGCGCGCCCGGTCGAAGCCATCGTCGCGGAGAAAGGTCTTGCTCCGATTGCCGATTCGAGCGATCTTGGTGGCTTGATCGACAAGGTGATCGCCGATCATCCCAAGGAAGTTGCCCGTTATCGCGCCGGTCAGACGAAGCTGCTGGCCTTCTTCGTCGGTCAGGTGATGAGAGCCACCGGCGGCCGGGCGGACCCGGCGGTGACCAATGAGCTCTTAAGGAGTAAGCTCGCGCAATCGGAATGAATGAACCGCTTCGGATTGCCGTCCTGGCCTCGCACGGCGGCTCCAACCTTCAAGCGCTAATCGATGCCTGTGCCGCGGGGCAGATCGATGGCCGCATTGTTCTCGTTGTTTCCAACAATCGCAAGGCCTTTGCGCTGGAGCGCGCTCGCAATCATCACATCGACACGCTGGTCATTAGTGAATCCGGCTTCCCGGGCGCGGCGGCATATGCCGCAGAACTCCTGCGACAGCTACAGATGCGCGGCACGCAGCTGATCTGCCTTGCCGGTTATATGAAGATGATTCCACAACAGATTATCGCCGCTTATCGTAATAAGATCATTAACATCCATCCGGCGCTCTTGCCGAAGTACGGCGGGCCGGGGATGTACGGCATCCACGTGCACGAGGCGGTGCTTGCCGCCGGCGAAGCTGAAACCGGTGTCACGATCCACGTGGTGGACGAGGTTTACGACAATGGCCGGATTTTGGCGCAGCGGCGCGTGCCGGTGTTGCCGGGCGACACGCCGCAAGTTTTGCAGGAGCGGGTGCTCGCAAGTGAACATGAACTGTATCCCGAGACCGTAGCCCGAATCGCGGCCGGTCAGATTAGGTTGGAGTAAATCATGGAGAGTGTACTGCAAACCGAGATGCCCGATGTCAAACTGTTTGCGCGCGGGAAGGTGCGCGATGTCTACGATCTGGATGACCGGTTGTTGATTGTCGCCACGGATCGGATCTCGGCCTTTGATTATGTCCTGCCCGATGCTATTCCCGGCAAAGGCAAGGTGTTGACGCGGATGTCGCTGTTCTGGTTCGAGTACACCAAGAACGTGGTTCCGAATCATTTCCTGACGGCAAACGTCGACGAGTACCCGGAGCCGGTGCGCAAGTATCGCGACCAACTGGAGGGGCGGTCGATGCTGGTGCGGAAGGCGGAGCGCATCGACATCGAGTGCGTCGTTCGCGGCTACATTTCCGGCTCGCTCTGGAAGGACTATCAGGAGAAGCTGAAGACCGGCGACACGACCGTTCTCGGCTTTCACTTCGCCAAGGACCTCAAGGAGTCGCAGAAGTTCGACGAACCGATCTTCACACCGGCGACCAAGGAAGAGTCGGGGCACGACATTAATATCGCATTCGAAGAGATGGCCGGCATGGTCGGCATCGATCTGGCGGCGAAGTTGCGCCAGGTTTCGAAGCAGATCTATCTGCAAGCCGCCAATTACTGCGAGAGCCGCGGCATCATTCTTGCCGACACGAAGTTTGAATTCGGGATTCATGACGGCCGCCTGATTTTGATCGACGAGATTCTCTCACCGGATTCGTCGCGCTTCTGGCCGAAGGACAAGTACCAGATTGGCCGGGGACAGGAATCGTTCGACAAGCAGTATGTGCGTGACTACTTGCTGACGTGCGGCTGGGATCGCAATTCGCAGCCTCCGCATCTGCCGGCCGACATTATCAACGGTACGCGCCAACGTTACGAAGAGATCGAAAAGATCCTGCTGAAGCAGTGAGGAGGACGATGGGCAAGGCAAGCACGGAGGGGCGCATCAAGCGGGCGATCATCAGCGTATCGGACAAGACCGGCGTGGTCGAACTAGCCCGGTTCCTGCAGGAACACGGCATCGAGATCATTTCGACCGGCGGCACCAAACAAACGCTCAAGGATGCCGGCCTCAAGGTGGTGCCGGTGTCGTCCTTTACCGGCGCGCCAGAGATCATGGACGGCCGCGTCAAGACGCTGCACCCGAAGATCGCCGCGGGTATCCTGTATCGTCGCGATCATGCCGAGGATCTCGAACAACTGACCAGTCTCGACTACAAGCCGATTGACCTGGTGGTGGTCAATCTTTATCCGTTCCAACAAACAGTGGCCAGCGGCAAGCCCGAGGCCGACATTATTGAGAACATCGACATCGGTGGCCCGACGCTGGTGCGGGCCGCGGCGAAGAACTTCGCCGATGTCACGATCCTGGTCGAGGCGGCGCAGTACGCCGGCTTCATGGAAGAGTATCGCGCGACGGGGGCGATTTCGGCCGAGCGTCATCGTGCCTACGCCGCGCGGGCCTTTGCGGTGATTGCCGAATACGACGTCGCGATCAGCCAGTACTTCGGCCAAGCTGGGCAGACGACGGACTCCGAGCTGCCGACAGATGTTGATCTCCATCTGCAGCAAGTCTCCAGTCTGCGTTATGGCGAGAATCCGCATCAACAGGCGGCGCTGTATCGAGACACCACCGGTAGCGGTTTATCTCTGGTTGATGCGGAGCAACTAGCAGGGAAGGAACTCTCCTATAACAACTACGTCGACCTCGACGCCTGTCTGGGAATGATTACCGACTTTTCCGAGCCGTTCGCTTGTGTCGTAAAGCACACCAATCCCTGCGGTGCCGCCTGCGCACCGAAGCTGGCGGACGCCTATGCAGCGGCGCTGGCGGCCGATCCGATGTCCGCTTTCGGATCGATCATTGGCCTCAATCGCGTCGTGGACATCGAAACCGCACATTTGCTGCACAATACGCAGTTTGTTGAGTGCATCATCGCACCTGACTACGCGCCTGAAGCGCTGGAATTGCTGGCGAAGAAGAAGCAGCGGCGGTTGCTGCGGCTGCCGGCGATGGGCAGCGCCGCGCGGCAGGGCCAGTGGCTGCGGGCGATCCATGGTGGGTTTCTGATGCAGACTGCCGATCACCGTGTCGTTGTCGAGACGGATTTGAAGGTCGTTTCGAAAATGAAGCCGACCGCTGAGCAGGTCAAATCGCTGCTGTTCGGTTTCCAGCTGGTGAAGCACGTGAAGTCAAATGCGATTGCCATCGTCAAGGGAACGGCTTTGCTTGGGCAGGGCTGCGGGCAGACATCGCGCGTCGATGCGGTGGAGAATGCCGTGAAGAAGGCCGGCACGCGCGCGCGCGGCGCGGTGCTGGCATCGGATGCTTTCTTCCCGATGCCGGACGGCGTCGAAGTTGCCGCAGCGGCCGGTGTGACGGCGATCATTCAACCGGGTGGATCGAAGAACGACGAAGCGGCGATTGCGGCGGCCGATCAAGCCGGTATCGCGATGGTCGTGACCGGCATCCGGCATTTCAAGCATTAGCCCGCGCCGACAGCGATTTTAGCGCAAGGACACGATGTTTTATCCTTGCGGAACCTTACGGCTGATTTTACCTTTCCCATAGCAGTGGCCGCTGGTTGCGGCCGCGGGCGAAAGGCAGCGCAGTGGAAGAACGTATCCTCGAAATCGTGTTTTACCTCGTTGAGCATCTCCGCAGTCATAATGGTCAGATTGGTCCGTTTAACGTGATCTCCAAGGACTTGCGCAGCCGCGGCTTTACCGATTCGGAGATTTCATCAGCCTACGGCTGGTTTCTGGAGGAAATGCAGAAGGAAGGCGGCCGGATCAGTCCGACGGTCGGTTCCGCTCAGTCTTTTCGGGTTCTCAGTCCGCTGGAACTTGAGCACTTCACTCCGGACGCCGCCGGTTTCCTGATTCAGTTGCTAAGATTTCGGTTGATCAGTCCCGGCCAGTTTGAGAAGATCGTCGACAAGGCATTTCTGCTGGGTTCGGAGAAGATCGATCTGCCGGTCATGAAGGTCATTGCGGCGCGCTACGTCTTCTCGTCCGGTACGGCCGTCGATCTCAACCTCTTCAATCTTGACGGCTCCGAAGTCGTCAACTAACAATTTCAAGAGCTTATGCCCCTCAAAGGCAAGAAAATCCTGCTCGGTATCACCGGTTGCATTGCGGCTTATAAAGCCTGCTATCTGGTACGCTTTTTGCGAAAGGCGGGCGCCGAGGTCAAAGTCGTCCTGACCGCGTCGGCGACCAAGTTCGTAACGGTTACAACACTGGAGAC
>JADYYF010000199.1 GCA_020853795.1 Candidatus Zixiibacteriota bacterium | reverse complement strand
GGCCTTTTTCCACAGAGGAGCTGACCTTGAAAGAGTACCTTGCTGAGCAAATTCGCAATATCGGAATAGTCGGACACGGTTCGAGCGGCAAGACGACGCTGGCGGAATCACTGCTGTTTATGGCCAAGGCGATCCAGCGCCAGGGCAAGGTGGACGACGGTTCGTCGGTCTCGGACTACAGCGAAGAGGAAATGCGCCGGAAAATCTCCATTTCGGCCACCCTGATGCACGTCGAGTACAAGGGCAGCAAGCTCAATTTGGTGGATATGCCGGGCTTTGCCGATTTCTGCGGTGAAGTGGTTTCGGGTCTGCGCGTCGTCGACACGGCGTTGCTGGTTGTGGACGCACTCTCGGGGCCGGAATCCGGCAGCGAATACGCCTTCGACATGGCGGAAAAGTATAAGTGCCCGCTGGCGATCGTGGTCAACAAGATCGAAAAGGAGCACGTCAACTTCGCTGCCACCATTAATAAGATTCAAGAAATCCTGTCGCCGCGCGCATTGCCGGTGCAACTTCCAATCGGCGAGGCGCTCAATTCGAAGGGCTTCGTCGACGTCCTGAAACTCAAGGGCTACGAATACGGCGCCGACGGCAACGTCAAGGAAGTGCCGATCCCGGGCGACATGGAAGCAGCCTGCAAGGCGGCGCGCGAGAAGGTGATGGAGGCGGCGGCGGAAGCGGATGATGCGCTGCTGGAGAAATTCTTCGAGGCCGGCGAGTTGTCGGCCGACGAGCTGGATACTGGTCTGCGGAAGGCGATCGCCAAACGTGTGCTCTTCCCGGTTCTGATCACCTCCGCGGCTTCGAACCGGGGCACGACGGCGCTGCTCGACTTCGCGCTGACTTACTTCCCGGCGCCGAACTTCGTGAATGAGATCAACATCCTGCGCGACGGCAAGGTCGCCGCAATGAAAGTCGGCGAAGACCAGCCGCTGGCCGTGTTCATTTTCAAGACGGTGGCGGAGCGGCACGTCGGCGAATTGTCGCTGTTTCGGATATACTCCGGCCATCTCAAGCCGGGCGATGAAGTTTTCAACGCCAATCACAACAACGCCGAGAAGATCGGGCAGATCTTCGCGCTCAACGGCAAGGAACGCAAGGATATGCCGGGCGTCCATGCCGGCGACCTCGGCGCGTTCGTGAAACTACGCGACACGCGCACCGGCGACACGCTGTGCGCCAAAGCCAATGCTCTGCAGCTGCCGCCGATCGAGTTCCCCGAACCGACGATCGAATTCGCGGCGGTGGCGGCCTCGAAGGGTGAAGAAGACAAAATCAGCGCGGGTCTGACCGCGCTCACGCACGAAGACCCGACCTTCCAGTACGAAATCAATCCGGAGTTGCACCAGACCATCCTCAAGGGGCAGGGCGAACTGCATCTGGATGTCATCACCAAGAAGCTGAAAGCGGCCTACAAGATCGAAGTCGACTTGGTGCAGCCGAAAATCCCGTACCGCGAAACCATCACCCGCAAGGGCGAGAAACAATATCGCTACAAGAAACAATCGGGCGGTCGCGGGCAATACGGCGACGTGTCGCTCAAGTTCGAGCCGCTGCAGCGCGGCGGCGGATTTGAATTCGTCGACGCCATCACCGGCGGCGTGATTCCGGCCAAGTTCATCCCCTCGGTCGAAAAGGGCATCATCGAAGCGATGGAGCAGGGGATCGTCTCTGGCAACAAAGTGGTCGACGTGAAAGTGACGCTGTTCTACGGATCCTATCACGATGTCGATTCCTCCGATATGGCCTTCAAGATCGCCGGGTCGATTTGTTTCAAGACCGGCACGACCGAGTGCAATCCGATTTTGCTGGAGCCGATCTACGACGTCGAAATCCTGGTGCCGGAGCAATACACCGGCGACATCATGGGCGATATGTCCTCGCGGCGCGGGAAGATCATGGGCATGGAACCGGCCGGGAAGTATCAGCGCGTTAAAGGCCAGGCGCCGCTGGCAGAGCTGTACAAGTATTCGACCAGCCTGCGCTCGATGACCGGCGGCCGCGGCCGGCACATCCAGCGCTTCAACCACTACGATCCGGTACCGCGCGAAATCGCCGACAAGATCATCGCCGAGTACGAGAAAACGCGGACGGAAGAAAAACATTAGTCCGCGCGGACGATACGAAGTTGAGACCGGGACTGGCCTGCACGGCCGGTCCCGGTCTTGCTTTCGGGAAGAAGTTTGTTGTTGACCGCGTTACTCGATGTTTGTACGGTGGGAACGCGCTCCACTTGCGGCCGCAACCGCCGGAGCAGACTCAAACTCGCAGACGCTTTACCTGTCATATCCGAAAGGAGAACCCCATGAGAAAACTACTGATGTCGACGCTGATCGTTGCGATGCTCGCCTGCAGTCCGCTGGCGGCGCAGGGGCTCAAGAGCTGCATGATGGTCGGACCCTACGCCGGGTACACGATCGGCTTCGGCGATGCCTTTGATGACTACGAAATCGGCAACGTCAAGTACTCCAACGGCCCGAACTTGAACTTCGGCGGCAACATTCACTACGGTCTGTCCGACAAAATGATGATCGGCGGCGACCTGTACGTACAGCGGTATTCCGGCAGTGCCGAAGGGCCGGGCATTGATATCTCCGAATCGGATACCGAGCTCAACTTCTTGTTCAGCGGGTTGTATGCACTCAGCTACATGAAGGCCTCGATGCTGCTCTTGAACGCCGGCGCCGGAATCTACGGCGACGAGAGCACCGAGTTCGGCATCTATGGCGGCATCATGTACGAGAAGATGGTCGGCCGGACGATGTCCTTATTCGTTAATCCCCGGCTCCATTTCGTGCTGGCCGATGAGACAGTAACCATGTTGCAGCTTGCCGTCGGTCTGCACTTCTGGCTGGGCAACACCGGCTCACCGATGAATTAGTCGTCACTAAGTACTGAGATTCTGCCTGGGCTGGTTAGTGCCTACCCAGGCAATTCTATGCCAGTTAACCTGTTGACAGAAAAGAGATTACTCCGTAAAAAGCGACTAAAACGATCCTAATGTGTTGAAAATTTTTGTTGCGTTGAAACATATAAGAGATTGAATTCGCTCCGAGATGGAGAGAGCCGGGTCGCTTTGACTTCGGCCGGAATGCGCTAACTCGATGAATTCGAAGGAGAGTGATCGCCGCCACGACTTCTAAGGATGGATGTCGTCCCGCTGGATTGTTTGGCCGCAGATGGCCGGCGATCGAGGCGCGGACGGTGAACGATTTCACAAACTGGACACCAACGAAAATTGTACTTACTGTCGTAATTGATGGAATGAATGGATAGACGACCAAACATCAACGAAAGGATTCACACAATGAAGCGATTCATGATCGCACTGCTCGTTCTGGCGATGGCGGCTTCCGCGTTCGCCGAAAACCCGGTTGCCAAGGGAATGCTCTTCATGGACGGTGCCTGGACGGCTAATTTTGCCAAGTCCGGCGGTGACCTGTGGAAAGATGGCAACGGCGACACTCCGACCTACCTGCAGCTGAACCCGACTCTGGGTTACTTCCTGGCTCCGGGTATCGCTATCGGCGCCACTGTCATGTTTGAAAACTGGAAGTGGGGCGACACGAAGACCACCACTTTCGGCGCTGGCCCGAAGGTTTACTGGTTCCCGACCGCGAAGAACGCCGACGATCCGAAGGGCAAACTCTTGCCGTTCATTTCCGGGTCGTTCGTCTACGCCCAGGACAAGTTGGAAACTCCGTCGTTTACTGAAGAGTCAGGAACGGACGAGACCAAGACTACCGGATATCAGGCTCGTCTCTCCGGCGGCGGCGTGTGGATGCTGACCAACGGATTTGGCGTGCACGGCGAAGCCTACTTCGAACTGCAGAATGCCAAGGCTAAGTACACACCGGCCGGCGGCACTGAACTCGAAGGCGACGGCGTAAGCGGCAACGAATTCGGTATCATGATTGGCGTGCTTGGATTCTTCGGTACCGCGAAGTAATCAGTTTACTCATTGAGTTCTTTGAACGGCGGACATTGACGTCCGCCGTTTTTTTCTTTGTGCGAATCGATCCCCCCGCAAATCCTTTGTGAAAAATGGAACAATCGGCTCTATTTTGCGTTGATTTGGGAGAGAACTATGGCAAGGAGTGGTGGCGATGACCTTCAACATCCCCGTAACCAACAAGCCGCGGCTGGTGATCGTCGGGGGCGGGTTTGCCGGCCTGAATCTGGCGCGTGGCCTCAAGCGCGCCGATCTGCAGATCGTCGTGCTCGACAAGAACAACTACCACACCTTCCAGCCGCTCTTGTATCAGGTTGCGACGGCGGGGTTGGAGCCCGACTCGATCGCCTACCCGCTGCGGAAAATCCTGCGCAAACAGAAAAACGTGATCTTCCGCATGGCCGAGGTCACGCGCGTCTTCCCGGAGAGCAACGAGATTGAGACCAGCATCGGCCGCATCAGGTACGACTATCTGGCGATCGCGACCGGCAGCAAGCCCAACTTCTTCGGCAATCAGGAATTGAGCCGCAAAGTGATGACGCTCAAATCGATTCAGGACGCCTTCGATTTGCGCAACTTCATCCTGCAGCGGTTTGAGCAGGCGCTCCTCACCAGCGACATGGCCGAACGCGATGCCTTGCAGACCTTCGTCATCGTCGGTGGCGGTCCCACCGGCGTGGAGCTGGCGGGCGCTTTGGGCGAACTCCAGCGGCACATCCTCCCGAACGACTACCCCGAGCTTGATTTGCGCCGCATGCAGATTCACCTGATCGAGGCTGCGCCGCGCCTGTTGCCGACCATGTCGTCGGCGGCCTCCGACAGCGCGCGCAAGTTTCTCGAAAACCTCGGCGTTACGATCTGGTTAGGGAAGCCGGTCAGCGACTATGACGGCCACCAGGTGCATCTGCCCGACGGCAAAGCGATCCGCAGCGAGACGGTGATCTGGACCGCGGGCGTACTGGGGGCGCCGATTGCGGGATTGCCGGCAACAGCGCTGGCACGTAACGGACGGATCTACGTGGATGAACAAAATGCAGTCAATGGGTTGGAGAACATCTTCGCCCTCGGCGACATCGCGACCATGACGACCGAGAAGTATTCACGCGGCCATCCGATGGTGGCGCAGCCGGCGATCCAGCAGGGGCGGCATCTGGCCGCCAATCTGCGGCGGCGGCTGCACGGCGAGCCGATGCGGCCGTTCGTGTACCGCGATCCGGGTGATCTGGCCACGATCGGCCGCAACCGCGCGGTCGCCGATCTCGGCCGCCTGCGCTTTCAGGGTTTCACGGCCTGGCTGCTGTGGATCTTCATTCACTTGATGAATCTCATCGGCTTCCGCAATAAGTTGGTCGTCCTGATCAACTGGGTGTGGAACTACTTCACCTACGATCGCGGCATTCGCCTGATATTCCGCGGTTTTCGCGAGCCGGCCGGCGGACGCGACCAGCCAGCGAGCCAGCCGGAACTTCCGGCCGCGTTCGCATCCGTTGATGCTCGCGCGCGGCAGAATTCGCCGTCTTGACACTTTCCATCAAATCGCTATACTGCGGGCAGATTGTTCTGCGCGCGGCGGGATAAGTCCGCCGTCGCGATAACCGAGCTAAACCTTCTGCATAAAGTCTTGCCCCTATGTTCTCGCGCATTCCCGGCCTTCGGTATCAGCGGCTCGCCATCATAGCTGCAATCATCGTCAGTCTGTTTACCTCCTCGCTTCTGGGCGATTGGTGCGGCACGACCGAGCACTATTACGCCAAGAACGATCGGCGCCTGAACAAGAATCTGGCCGCCTGTCCGCTGGAGGGCCCGTGCGACGATCCGGCCAACCGCAATGCGGCGATTCCTGCGCCGAATGCGCCGTTTACGCACCTGCACCTGATGATCCACATCTTCCGCAACGATGACGGCTCGGGCGCGGTTTCCGACGAGGCGACCGTGATTAGCCAGATGGCGGAACTCAATCGCGACTATGAGCCGTCGCGGATTCACTTCAGCTACGACTGGCGCTTTGTCAATGACAGCCGCTATGTCTCGATGGACGAAAACGAATTCTACCCGATGAAGGACCAGTACGCGCTCGATCCCGAACACCAGATCAACGTCTTCGTCGGCTACGTCGAACCCGGTTACTCGTACGGTACGTTCCCCTGGGATCCCGAATGCCTGACCAAGCAGGGCGGGATCGTCATGACCACGCCGCACTTCTTCCGCTCCAGCAGCACACTCTCGCATGAAGTCGGCCACTGCCTCGGCTTGTGGCATACTTTCCACGGTGTATCGGAGGTGGCCTTCTGCGGTCCGTGCTATGAGCGCGTCGACGCTGCCGATCGCGATGTGCTCGGCGACTTCTGCGCCGACACGCGGCCGACACCGTTGAACAACTATTGCTCGGAGGTCACTTCGAGCGACGGCTGCAGCGGCGGCATCCCATGGGCCCCGACCGACCGCGACAACTTCATGAGCTACTCCAGCGACCCCTGCTGGGCGCGCTTCACGACGCAGCAGGCGGGACGGATGCACTGCTGGCTGGCGGGTGTGTTGGCAAGCTGGAAATGCAACGGCACGCCCGACAGCGACGGCGATCTGGTCTCCGACCTGTGCGACAACTGCGTCAGCACCGCCAACAGCGATCAGCTTGATGTCGACAAAGACTACATCGGCGACGTGTGCGATAACTGCGTCGATACCGACTTCGACGGCATCGGCAATCCCGGCATCGTCAGCCCCGGCTGTCCGGCAAGCGACAATTGCCCCGATTCCGCCAATGCCGATCAATTGGACACCGACGCCGACGGCTACGGCGATGTCTGCGACAACTGTCCGGAAATCTACAATCCCAACCAGCGTGATTCCAACGAGGACGGCGTCGGCGATCTGTGCGACGGTCTCCTGCACATCATGACCGACAGTCTCCCTGCTGGTCACGTGGGGTTTCCGTATGCTACGCAGTTGGCGTCGCTCAACGGCGTCCCGCCGCTGAACTGGATGCTCTTCGGCGGCGACATCCCCTTCGGCTGCGACTGGGAAGGCGGCCCGGTTGGAAGAATCTCCGGCACGCCGACCTACGCGGCCACCTTCTACATGACCTTCGTCCTCGAGGACTCCGGTAATCCCAAGCAGTCGGACACGATGAGCTTGTCGATCGTGATCAATGAGCCGCCCTACGTCTGCGGCGATGCCGACGGCAACAAACGTGTCGATTTCTCCGACGCGGTGTTCATCGTCAATTACATCTTCGCCAATGGCAGTGCACCCGATCCGGTCGCCTCAGCGGATGTCGACTGCAATCTGCGGCTCGATATCGGGGACGCCGTTTTCCTCGTCAACTACTTCTTCAACAACTTGGTGCCGCCTTGCGCCGGCTGTAAATAACGCCGTCTTCGCAAGTGACTGCGGCACGTCTACTTGGCATCGAGCAGCGCGGGAAACTTCGGCAAGTGCAGTGGCGCCGCTATGATTTTCACATTTTTCGTCTGATGACGCAGCGGGAAAAGGCGGACGGAAGAGGCGTTTTTGTACTACAGTCGTTGACAAGATCGTTTTGGCAGTTATATTGCTTTAGTCAAGCTGGATATATACTTACGTCGATCTTCCGGTTGACCCGCCGGCGGGTCGAAGATGTCTTTTCCATGCACCGATAAGAGAAAATGACGAACGTTTTAACCCACCCTACCCGGTACCTATAGGAGCAACCCATGAATCAAAGAGCGCTATTGTGTCCGCACGGACTTTTCCGCGGAGCCCTGGCGTTGCTGGCGGTGCTTGTGGCCTTTGCCGCGACTGCCCAGTCCCAACCCGTGGCATTTAACGAGCCGACTTACGAGCCGAATCAGATGATGATTCAGGTGAATCGCTATGAGTCGGCGCGGTCGATTGACGAGGCGTTCGCCGCCTTCAATCTGCGCGCCGTCGAGCTCCTGTCGCCGGATCTCAACGTCTGGCTATATGAGTTCAACGATGCGGGGATGCAGAAGGCGGATCGCGAACAGCTGCTGGAAGCCGTCAAGGATCATCCGGCCGTGCTGGTGGCGCAGTTCAATCACCATATCGCGTTGCGGGCGACATACCCGAACGATCCGCGCTTCAACGAGCAATACGCTCTGCATAACACCGGGCAGTCGGGCGGCACCGTCGATGCGGATATCGACGGACCGGAAGCGTGGGATATTACTACCGGCGGCGTGACCTCGACCGGCGATACGATCGTTGTCGCGATCGTGGACGGCGGCTGCGACATCGCGCACCCGGATATTATGTGGTTTAAGAATACCGACGAGATTCCCAATAACGGCATCGATGATGATGCCAACGGCTACATCGACGATTACGACGGCTGGGATGCCTACGCCATGGACGGATCGGTGCCCTCCAGCTCGCACGGCACGCACGTGGCCGGCATCGCGGCGGCGCACGGCAACAATGCCCTCGG
>JADYYF010000198.1 GCA_020853795.1 Candidatus Zixiibacteriota bacterium | reverse complement strand
GGCGGAACTGCGGGCCAGCTTACTGCAATTGCATACGCTGGTCGACTCCGCCGCCGAGGGCATCATTGTTACCGACGCGGACGGGATTGTGCGCTCGCTCAATCCGGCCGCCGCCCAAATTCTCGACCTGACCGAGCCGCAGACCGGCTTCTCCGTCCTGCGCTATCTGCCGGAACTTACGCGCGAGTCTCTGCAGCGCAACGATCGGCGCTCCTTCGAAACGCGCGCGCGCACGCCCGCCGGTCGCGATTTTCCGATCCAGATGTCACTTAGCCGGGTCGCGATTGGCGAGGAAGAGTCGCTGACGATTATCATGCGCGACCTCACCGAGGAGCAGGCGCGGCGACAGCAACTGCTCGAGGCTGACAAGTTTGCCTCGATCGGCACGTTGGCCGCAGGCGTGGCGCATGAATTCAAAAATCACCTGGCCGGAATCATCGGTCACGCCGGCTTTGCGCTCGATAATCTCGGCGGACCCGATGGAATTCAGGGGGCACGGGAAGCTTTCGAGCAAATCATGCTGGTCGGGAACAAGGCCAACGAGACCGTCATGGCGCTGCTGACCTACTCCGGCAACCAGAGCGACGCACTTGCTCCCGTTGACCTGACGGAAGTGGTTGAGGCCTCCGCGCGGTTCGCCAGCAAGGAGCTGGCCGATCGCCACATCAAGTTCCGAAGAGAATTTGCGCCGATCCCGCGAACGATGGCCTCGCCCGGCCGGATGCAGCAGGTCGTGCTGAACCTGATGTTGAACGCAACCCAGGCGATGCCTCACGGCGGCGAACTGACAATCGGCCTTGGCGCGGACGACGAGTCGATCTACCTGCGCGTCAGCGACACGGGCGTCGGCATCCCGCCCGAGAATCTGACCCGTATCTTCGATCCGTTTTTCTCCACCAAGGGCGTCTGGGGCCGAGACTCCGGGTTCGGCACCGGGCTGGGACTGTCGCTCTGTCGCAACATCGTCAGCGCGCACTCCGGTTCGATCACGGTCGCCAGCGCCGTCGACAAGGGCAGCACCTTCACCGTTCGCCTGCCGATCGCACCCGCGCCACTCGAAGGCGACAACTTCACCGCGACCATCACGCACTTGATCATCTTCAGCCTTGATCCGCACACTCTGCAGGCCTATGCCAACGAATGCCGCGATCTGGGCCTGACGTTCACCCGGCCGGAAACGATCCGCGACCTGAGTCCGCTGGCAACGCAGCGGCGCGCAATCTGCTTGATCGACACCTTCCGGCTGCCGGAGTCAGATTTGGCAATCATCGCCCGCGAGTGCCGCGCCTGCAACTTCCCCACTGTCTTGATCAACGCCAACCAAAGCATTCGACCGCGCGACCAAATGCGCGATTTGACCGAACTGGTCGTTGACGGCGCTCCAGCGCTGACTATGCTGCTGCGCCACTTTGCGGCTGAGGCTGCGCCGGCTGCCGCTCATCCCGTTCGGTCGTAGTTACTTAGCTACAAATCTACCAATCCGCTCCCTGTCACAGTGGTTGCATCCGGGCTCTCAGGGTCGTATATTATTTAACTGCGCGCGGCGCTTCGCGGTGAAGCGCCGGCGCTCGGTTCTACTATGCCGGAATTTGCTGTGTCGACTATGGTATCGCCGTCGCGGCACGATGTGCATCGGATGTTTGATCGCATCTCGCCGCGCTATGACTTGCTCAATCGCCTCTTATCCCTCGGGCTCGACCGCGCCTGGCGTCGCCGGGCGGTAGCGGAGCTGCCGCGCGACACTGAGACGCCGGTCCTCGATTTGGCTTGCGGCACGGGCGACGTGGCTCTGGCGGCCGCGGCTGCCCATGCACAGCGCCGCGTGATTGGAATCGATATGGCCGAACGCATGCTCACCCTGGCCACGACCAAAGCCGCGGCACAGGGTTGGTCCGACCGCATCCAATTTCTGCGCGGCGATGGCCATGCCCTGCCGCTGCCGGATGAATCGGTCGGGGCCGTAACCATTGCCTTCGGTATTCGCAACATGGCGGACCTCGATGTCTGCCTGGGTGAGATGCGCCGCGTGCTCCGTCGAGGCGGCAAAGCGATCATCCTTGAGTTTTCGTTACCGCAGAATCGCCTGTTGCGCCGCCTGCACCTGTTCTACATCCGCCGGATTGTCCCTGTCGTCGGACGGACGGTTTCCGGCGACTCTTACGCCTACGCTTATCTGAATCAGACGATTGAAACCTTTCCTTATGGGACAGCGTTCTGCGAGTTGATGGCGCGCGCGGGTTTCACAGCACCGCAGGCCCGGCCGCTGAACGGAGGAATCGTGACGCTCTACACGGGGCAGAAACCGTGATCTACAGTTTCGCCGCCGCCGACCTGCGCAAGCAGGAGTTTATTACCATGCTCGACCAGCTCGGGATCGATTACGAGCTTTCCGAGCACAACCACACGGTCGTGCGCGTCCTGGGTCGGATCACTCCGGAAGTTCGGGAGCAGTTGCACAATCGCGGCTTCGATCATGCCAGCCTGACGCTGCAACGCCCCGGCGAGCGCGGATGTTACGACCTGCTCTGCGATCGCGGCCGCCTGAACGTTACCGCCGGACCCTGCGCTGTTGAAGATGAAGCGCAACTCGCGGCGGTTGCCGAATTCTTGCACCGCTGTGATGTCAGGTTTCTGCGCGGCGGCGCTTACAAACCGCGCACCCAGGTGGATTCCTTCCAG
>JADYYF010000197.1 GCA_020853795.1 Candidatus Zixiibacteriota bacterium | reverse complement strand
CTCCGGCATTCGCATCGGCGCGCCTGCCGTTACGACGCGTGGCATGAAGGAAGCCGAGATGAAACAGATCGCGGCGCTCATCGACCGCGCCATCAAGAACCTCGATAACCAGGACGAACTCGCGCGCGTCCGCCGCGATGTCGAGACGCTCTGCGACCGCTTCCCGCTCTATCTCGAACGTTTTGACGGGGATGTCGTCCCGCAGGTCCTGCATTAGGAGTCGCGATGCTGGTGGAATTCTCAATCGTACCGATGGGTGTCGGCGAATCAGTGTCCAAAGAGGTCGCTAAAGTCATCGACATCATCGACCGCTCCGGCCTCAACTACCGTACCCACGCTATGGGCACCATCATCGAAGGTGACTGGGAGCAGTGCCTGGCGCTGATTAAACAATGCCACGATGCCGTCCGCGCCGCGGCCCCGCGCGTCTACACCCGCATCGCCATCGATGACCGCGCCGGCGGCAAGAGCACCATGGACCGCAAGCTCAAGTCGGTGCGCGAAAAATTGGGCCGCGAATTCAAGGAGTAAGCATGAGTCAGCCCGTGATTGTGCATTCGACCTGCGCCGATGAGACTAAGGCGCGCCAGGTCGCCCTGGCCCTGGTCGAGCAACGCATCGCCGCCTGCGTCAATATCGTTCCCGGCGTCACCTCGATCTATCGCTGGGAGGACAAGATCAACACCGATTCCGAGTTTCTGCTGATCATCAAGTCGCAGAAGGATCACGTCCCCTCAATCCGGCAAGTCCTCCAGGAACTCTCCGGCTATGATGTCCCCGAGGTGATCGCGATGGACATCATCGACGGCTCGGCGCACTACCTCGACTGGCTGATTGCCGAGACGCGCCAGCAGACCCCGGAAAACACCTCGGAGTGAGGCCGCCGCCGTGGGCACGATTGCGCTCCTGACCGACTACGGCCTCAACGACGGTTTCGTCGGTATGCTCAAGGGCGCCATCAAGACTGTTGCACCCGCGACCGACATCATCGACATCACCCATCACATCAACTCCTTTGATATCCGCTCGGCAGCCTTTCTGCTCGAAAAGTCGTATCGCTACTTTCCGCCCGCGACCGTCTTTCTGGTCGTCGTCGATCCCGGCGTCGGTACCGAGCGCCGCCTCCTCGCCGCTGCCGCCGGCGGCTACACTTTCGTCGCCCCCGACAACGGTGTCCTCAGTTCCGTGCTTGCGCAGTTTGATAAAAAAACCGTTCATTCCGTCGGCAATGAAGTTCTCTCTCCGCAATCCGTGGGCGCCACGTTTCATGGCCGCGATATCATGGCGCCGATCGCCGCGCAACTGGCGCAGGGAACACCGCTCTCCGGAGTCGGCCCGATGATCAGTTCGTATGCCATCCTCCCGCAGCCCAGCCTGCTGCGCAACGATCGCGGCGTTATCGGTGAAATCGTTTACGTCGACAAGTTCGGCAATCTCATCAGCAACATCACCCGCCGTGATCTGCCTTCGGGCGTCGCGCCCGAGCATCTGCGCTGCACCATTGGCCCGGCGCGCGATATCCAGTTCGTCGCCAGCTATGCCGCCGCCGTCGACCTCGCCGCGATCATCTCCGGTTTTGACACCGTGGAAATATTTGTCAACCAGGGCAGCGCCGCTGCGCGCTTTGCCAAGCCCGTCGGAATGACCCTTGCAGTTGAGGCTGTTGCATGAAGTGCCCGTTTTGCGGTGAAGAATCCGACAAGGTTATCGATTCGCGCTCGGTGCAGGAGGGGATCGCCGTCCGCCGCCGCCGCGAGTGCCAGTCCTGCGGCGAACGCTATACCACCTACGAGTACGTCGAGCGCGTCTCCCTGACCGTCATCAAGTCCGACGAGCGCCGTGAACCCTACGACCGCACCAAGCTCCTGCGCGGAATCCAGATCTCGCTCGCCAAACGCCCCGTCTCCGAGAAGCACATCCTCGCGCTCGTTGAAGACGTCGAAAACGAACTCTTCAAAATGAACAAGACCGAGGTTTCCTCCAAGGTCATCGGCGAGTTGGTCATGGAGCGTCTGCGCAATCTCGATGAGGTCGCTTACGTGCGCTTTGCGTCGGTCTACCGCAAGTTCCAGGACAAAACCGAGTTCGTCGACGAACTCAAGAATCTCCTGAAATAGCCGCGCCGCATGGTTGACGTTCACCAGACCGAGCAGGACGGGCAGGGCGGGGAACTCCCGTTTCTCGGCCACATCGAGGAGCTGCGCCAGCGCCTGATCAAGGTCATCGTTGCGATCCTCGTCTTCGCCGTCGCCGCTTACTTCTTCTCGGAACAGCTCGTTGACTACCTGATCAAACCGATCGGCACCGTCTATTTCCGCCAGCCCACCGGCGCCTTTATGATCCGGCTGAAAGTCGCCGGCTTCGCCGGCCTCGTGCTCGCGATTCCGGTCGTGCTCTATCAGTTCTGGATGTTCGTCATTCCCGGTCTTTACAAACGCGAAATCAAATACCTGATTCCGGTGACGATCCTCGGCACCTTCTTCTTTTTCGGTGGCTGGGCCTTTTGCTTCTTCCTCGTCATCCCACAGGCGATGGATTTTCTGCGTTCTTTCGCCACCCCGAATCTATTGCCGCTGATCGACGTTTCCGAGTATTTCTCTTTTGTCTTCTGGATGTGTGTCGCTTTCGGCGCCGTCTTTCAACTTCCCATCATCGCCTATTTCCTCGGCAAGATCGGCCTGATCGCGCCCTCGACTCTGCGCAAAGGCCGCCGCATCGCCATTGTCATCATCCTCGTTGTCGCCGCCCTGATCACGCCCACCCCTGATGCTTTCAGCATGCTGCTGCTGGCCGTCCCCCTGTACATCCTTTACGAAGTCTCGATCTTCGTCGTCCGTTTCACCGGCGTCCGCCGCGACGAATAACCACCGCCGCGTCATCTCAGTCTGGCGCTCCCCACAGTCCTCTCCGGTAGGTCAGACATTCCTGTCTGGTACTTCTCACAACCCGCGATTCTGGTGGGTCGGACATTCCTGTCTGACATCGGCCACGACGAATCCACTCCGGCAGACAAGAATGTCTATCCTACCGGGAGCTCATCGATGACAACACCGGGCGCCGCGACATCTGTACTCACCACCAGAGAATCATTCCCCTCTTGAGAGGGGTGGATCGAGCCCGCCTCGCAACATCAACACCATCCGCACTCCACGACTCGTCTCGAAACCACTCCTGATGCCCATCAGGCGGGCTCGAGACGGGGTGTGTCGGCCGAAGTCCCCGATGACTACCGACCCAAATACCCCTTGTCGCCCCTTGAAATGCCCCTATATTGCCAAGCCTATGACTCTCGCATCGCGCGCATTCGCCGCAATTTTGCTTCTCGCTCTTGCCGCAACAACCCTCGCCCAGCCGCGCCCGCTGCGTCTGGAAGACCGCTACAAGGCGGGCGACGTCGTCGAATTCCGCATCGACAGGCGCGGCAAGACGATCGGCAACCAGCGCGCCGAATGCCTCGGCTGGCGACAGACCGATGACGATTCGCTGGTCTACTTCACCATGACGACCAAGTCGATCTTCGAGCGTTCCGGCCGCACCCTCGATCTCGACGTCACTTCCGAAATCGGCTATCGTCCCAACGGCCTCCCGCGCCGTTACGACTTTGAGCTCAAACTACTCAACGCCACCGTGACTCACACCGGTACATTCACCGGCAAGGAGTACTTCGGCAAATCGGTCCGCCTCGGCGTCGATCAACCATTCTCGATCCCGACCCAGCGCTGGCCGATCCTGCTCGACAACAATTTCGCCCTGCAGTGGGAAATCGCCATGTATCTCATCAATCGCGAGCCCGGCGACTCGGTCTTTGTCGATGCCATGATCCCGCAGTTGAACCAACTGCTGCCGCTGCGCATCACCGTCATGCCCAACGAACGACTCAGCTTCGGCGGGGAGGACCTCCGCGTCAGAGTCCTCCGTCTCGATCCCGTCAATCAGGTCTTCTACATCGACGACGCCGGCCGCTTGCTCAAAGCCGTCGACAAGGCCAACGAAATCACTGTCACGCGCCTGGCCGCCGGCGAATCCGCTCAAATCGAACGCCGATCGTTCTTTGCACTGCTCTTTGACCGCTTTCCGAACTATCTGATCCTGGCGGCCCTGGCGGCAGCCTGGATGGTCTTTTACTGCCGCAAGGAATGGCGCGCTCCGGCTGTCGCCATCGTCTTCTTGGCCGGCATCGGTTTGTATTGGCTGTCAATCCAGATCTTGCCCGCCATCCAGAGCGCCTACTTCGGCTTCGCGATCAACCCACGCTCGCCTTCCGCCAGCGTCTATCTGACCTTGCTCGGCTCCGCGCTGATCTTCGCCCTCGTCGAATTGATCGCGATCGTCATCCCGGTCGCGGCCGCGTCCACGGTTCGCCCCTTCAAGAATGCCGCCGTCGCCATTGCCATCGGCGCAGCGTGCGGTATTGGCTATGGAGTGATGCAGGCTATGAATCTTACTGCCTTCCTTCCGGACGGCTCCCTGCAATACAAAGCCGACCTGATTCACAAATTCGCCTCGATCGGTATCAACGGTATCTGCGGCGCGATGTTCGGGATCATTCTGGGCGGGAGGCTTCAAGCCGTTTATTATCTAATTCCGATCGGATTCAAGACTCTGTTCAATTGGGAAGGAGTATTCTTGCAGAAGGGCGTGCTCACAATTCCCCAGCATGGCGTTATCGGACTTCTGGTTGCGATCGCCGCTGCAGTGGTGTTGTGGTTGCTCTCCCGACGTCTCGGCAACTTCAGGATTTCGGCGGCGCAAAACAGGACTAAATGAGCATTTTTACGCTTGCGTGCCGATACCTTGTGTGTATATTCACAAGCGATGCGGCAGAGGACTGACGCATCGACTTCACGCTGTCGCAGGAGGTTTTGATAGTATGGCGATGAAAATCACTGATGAATGCACGGCCTGTGGACTCTGTCTGCCGGAGTGCCCCAACGACGCCATTTCCGAAGGGGATATCTACGTGATTGATGCTGCCAAGTGTGACGAGTGTGCGGGTGTGGACGGCGGAAGCCGCTGCGTCGCCATTTGTCCGGTTGATTGTATCATAAAAGCGTAACGAATTCAGATCGTTTTATTTGTGCCGGCCTTTCGCAAGGCCGGCTCTTTTTTTATCTTACGGCATGTTCACCGGCAAGCAAGCCTTCATCATCATCCTGATCCTGCTGACGGTCGTCCTCCTGGTCCAGAACTCCGGCCACGTCCGTATCCAGTTCACATTCTTCTACTTCACCATGCCGTTGACTGTCCTGATCCTGATTGCCGTCGGCATCGGCATCGTGCTCGGCTTCTGGCTCGACCGTCCCAAGGGCAGTGGCAAAAAGTAGATTCCGGTATCTGGAGGACGTCGCCACCGCCGACGCCGCCTTCGAGGCCTACGGCGCCTCCCTGGGCGAACTCTTTGCCAACGCCGCCGCCGCCATGTTCAACGTCATGGCACCTCTGGAGTCGATTCAACCGCTGCAGTCGCGCGAGCTGACCGTCATGGCTGATGGCATCGAGGAACTCCTCTTTTCCTGGCTGGCCGAACTCGTCTATTTGAAAGACATTCACAGCGAGCTCTATTCCGATTTTGAAGTCGCCGTCGATCCGGCCTCCTTCACCGTCAGCGCCACCGTTCGCGGCGATTCGCTCGACAACCTCCGTAGCCAGACACACACGGATGTCAAGGCCGTCACGTATCACCGTTTGGCAATCACCCAAACCGCCGAAGGATTCACTGCGACTGCAGTGCTCGACCTATGAAGTATCCGGTTACCAAGATTCGCGACGGTGTCTGGGAAATCGATCCCCGCTGCAAACCCGGGATGCGCGTCCCGGCGCGACTCTACTCCAGCGAGAAACTGCTCGCGCAACTTGATGACGGCGTCTTCGAGCAGGTCACCAACGTCGCCATGCTTCCCGGCATCGTCGGCCATGCCCTCTGCATGCCCGACGGCCACTGGGGTTACGGTTTTCCGATCGGCGGCGTCGCGGCCTTCTCGCTGGACGACGGCGTCATCTCGCCGGGCGGCATCGGCTTCGATATCAACTGCGGCATGCGCCTGATCCGCACCAATCTCACCCTCGAGGAAATCCAGCCCAAACTGCCGCGACTGCTCGACCGGCTCTTTCAACTTGTTCCGGCCGGCGTCGGCGTCAAAGGCTCGGTGCATCTATCCAAGAAGGAATTCGCCAACGTCCTCGTCGAGGGCGTTGACTGGTGCGTCAAGAATGGCTACGGCTATAACGCCGACCGCGAGTCGGTCGAACAGCGTGGCCAGATTCCCAACGCCGATCCCGACCAGGTCTCCGAGAAGGCTTCTGAGCGCGGTCGCTCGCAACTCGGCACGCTCGGCTCCGGCAATCACTACCTCGAAATCGAAGTCATCAAACCGGAGAACATCTTTGACGAGGCAATCGCCCGCCGCTTCGGCATCGACCGCCCCAACCAGATTGTCGTCCTGATCCACTGCGGCTCGCGTGGCTGCGGACATCAGGTCGCCACCGACCACTTGCAGGTCTTTGCTAAGGCGATGCAAAAATACGGCATCCGCACCAACGACCGCGAACTCGCCTGCGCGCCGTTCAATTCGCCGGAAGGGCAGTCCTACTTCAAGGGCATGGCCTGCGCCGCCAACAACGCCTTCGCCAATCGCCAGATCATCGTCCACCACGTCCGCCAGGCCTTTGTCGAAGTCCTCGGCATTCCGGAACACCAACTCGGACTGGAGACGATCTACGATGTCGCCCACAACATCGCCAAGATCGAGACCTACGATATCGCCGGGAAAAAGCAGAAGGTCATCGTGCACCGCAAAGGTGCTACCCGCGCCTTCGGCCCCGACAATCCCGATGTCCCTGAAAAGTATCGCGATATCGGCCAGCCGGTGCTGGTCGGCGGTTCGATGCAGACCGGCTCGTACTTGCTCGTCGGCACTTCCCGCGCGATGGACGAAACCTACGGCTCAACCTTGCACGGCTCGGGCCGTACGATGTCGCGCATGCAGGCCAAGAAGATGGTGCGGGGCTCGGAGTTGATCCAGAAAATGGCGGAGGATGGCATCATGGTGCGCGCTGCCTCGTTGAGCGGTCTCGCTGAGGAGGTCGGCTTCGCCTACAAGCAGATCGACGACGTCATCAGCGCCGTCGACGATATCGGCATCTCCCGCAAGGTCGCCAAACTCGTCCCCATCGGCAACATCAAGGGCTAACCGCGAAGGCCAACCACATGGGCTAACCACAAAGGCCAATCACGAAATTTAGTCGGTGTGGCACTCAGGATTGAGGTGGGTTGAAGCTCGAGTAGGGCAGGTCTCGGTTGCGACCTCCATCATCCCAAATCCTGCGCCCCGAAGACCTGCCGCACACGCTGTTCCGGTTTCCCGCCTCCGCGCGAACGACCCCGACGTCCCTCTCCCTCTGGGAAAGAGGTCGGGGGTGAGGGTGATGATCCTTCGCCTCTGAATTACAACTGCCGCCCCTTTACCGCGGCGCCCCACATCCCGCCGACCACTCCGGACAGCTTGGCGGCGCCTCCGTGAAGGTGAAAATGTAACTGAG